>JABMQV010000395.1 GCA_013203065.1 Desulfobacteraceae bacterium
CCATCATATCTCCAAGTTGTTTCCAAGTGTCTGCGCCCCACTGTGGTAATGGGTAGCCATATTTCTTGGCAAACGCCGCTTGCTCTTTAGGGTCATCTAACAAATCAGATCTATAGAATGGGGTCCAGATGCATCCGTCCCAGAGCAACTGATAGGGTTTTCCCATGTACATCACCTGATTTTGAAACGTTCCTCCTGTAAAAGGGCAAGGCCATTTATCGATATTATAATGATATTTTTTTATCCACGGTGACATGTCCATTACCAAGCCTGATTCCACAGCATCTCCTATGTACTCACCCGGGTAAATCATTGCGTCGTAAACACCGGACTTTGAAACGGCCTCTGCCATGAGCTTGACGGACAGGTCGTAAAGCGGAACGGTGATAAACTCCACATCCATCCCGCTTGCCTCTTTCCATATCGGCTTTAACCAATCGATCTGGGCCGTTGTACCTTCACAGACCAAAAGGGATACTTTGGCGCCAGGCGGAATTTTACCCTCCTTTTTCATTTTCTTTATTGTGTACAAAATAAACTCATCCGAATCCCACTTCTCAAGCGGAATGTTCTTTTCCTCCGCACCTTTACCAACATCCAAAGGTATCGGAGCGGATTCGCCCGCGGCTTTGCCACCAACGAAGCCCCCCGCGCATACAAAAGAAATGCACAGGCTGGCGGTCAAAAGGTATTTCAATAATTTCTGCCTTCTGCGATTTTCCTTGCTCATTCTCATAGTTTGCCCCTCCCTTAATAAATTAACCTTTCACTAAATGTTTATACCAAACAGTTTATTAAAAACTTCCATCACCTCCTTCCAGCCCCTGTTTTAGATTTTCGCTATCTGTCGTCGGAAAGAATCCGGCTTTCAAATGCTTCCTGGAGGAATTCGCTAGAAAATCACAACCGACTATTTCTTTATAATCGGAAAATAAGATATTCGACAATTTACTTAAGAAGAATTTTTTGTCAAGTTATTTTTCGCTATTTTCTCGTTTTTCTAAGGCTGTTATATAAAAAAAATAATAAATTCAAATATTTAGATGAAAAAGTCTTTACGGACAACCCCCTATCCGAAACAACTGTAAGAAATTCGTTACAAAATATCTATTCTTGTAACACATATTATGATATCTTACCAAACTCATGCGTAACTAACATCTTGAAATGATTGCAATATGTCGAGCCGTCAAGCGATAAAGACGGGATTACAGTAAGATATTTCTACAAAAAAAATGAAAAAAGACTTGACAACAAATTTTTATTAGGCAAAATAATTCATTATGAATTTTCTAATCGTAAAGAATTGGTGGCGATAGTTTTCTGTACGTTATTTTTGAAGGTAGCTTAGGGATATGTACTTAATTCAGCTAACCCAATATGCAGAAAACATTGTGCCCCCTTGCGGTCTTGACCGGAAATACTTCAACGCGTCGGCTTTTAAGAGATATTCATCTCCTGGCGGTTAGGGGGTGAAATTTCAAATGTGGGAGTTAAATACCCAATTCATGGAAAAGCGCTGCCTGTTCCCCAAGATATGGTCACATATAGAGTCAATTGCGTAGCCTTATTTGATCATAGCTGTCAATTCTGAGTAGTCCTTGATCGAGGAGACGTAATGCAGAGCATTTGAGGTGCTACCTTAGAGGGGCAGGATGTTTTGGGGGTGGGACTTGAAAAAAGATCTTAGTGCGCTAGACAAAAAACTAATTCGTTGCCTTATTGAGAACGGCCGGGCGCCGGTAGCGGAAATTTCTAAAGACTTAAATATCACCAATCCCACCGTGCGTTCTCGAATACAAAGGCTTATTGAATCGGGAGTTTCAAAGGTCGTCGGACTAGTAGATTGCTCTAAAATCAAAGGTATCACTATGGCACTTGTTGGGATAACCCTTGAGAGGCATCAAGAGCTTGAGAAAAAAACCGAGCAAATTTCAAATTTGGATAGGGTACATTGGGTGGCGGTCGTTAGCGGTCGATATGACATTATTGTTGAGGTAGTACTTGAAGACGCAATGGATGACTTGTATAGATTCTTGACGATGGACCTCCCTCAATTGGGCGGTATCCGGTCAAGTGAATCTTTTCTGGTGATGAAGGCAAAACGCAAATGGGTTTTGCTACCTAGCGGAATGAAGAATTGGGATACGTAGAGTTGCGCAACAGGAGGAGTTTCACTCATGATGATTGGAGTGCCAAAAGAGATAAAGAATAATGAGTATCGAGTCGGATTGGTCCCAGACGGAGTAAAGGCCTTAACCAAACAGGGCCATCAGGTTGTCGTTCAAAAAGGTGCCGGAGTGGGAAGTGGAATAAGCGACGAGGAATATATGAAAAGTGGGGCCAGTTTAGTCGCCATTGCAGATGAGGTCTACGATCAAGCCGAAATGGTGGTTAAGGTCAAGGAACCTTTAGCCAAGGAGTATGGACTGATTAAGGAGGACCAGATTATCTTCGGCTATTTGCACCTGGCCCCAATCCCTGAGCTGACTCAAGCCCTGTTGGACAGTAAATGTATTGGGGTCGCTTACGAGACAATACAGTTGGCTGACGGATCGCTACCACTTTTGAACCCTATGAGTGAAGTGGCTGGCCGAATGGCTGCTCAGGTGGGGAGCCATTATCTGGAGAAATCAAGTGGTGGACGGGGAGTACTCTTGAGTGGCGTGCCCGGCGTGGGACGGGGCAAGGTAACAATCATTGGTGGTGGGGTGGTTGGAACCAATGCGGCCAAAATCGCCGTTGGCCTTGGGGCAGAAGTCTACGTAGTGGATATCGATCAGCGGCGCTTGGCATACCTGGATGACATCTTTGGGAACAGCATCAATACCATTACGTTCGGTCCCGAAGCCGTCGCTCGACTGGTTTCCGTCTCGGACTTGGTCATTGGAGCAATACTCGTTCCTGGGGCATTGGCTCCAGTCGTGCTCGACAAAGAGAGTGTTTCTGCCATGTCGGCCGGGGCAGTGGTCGTGGATGTGGCCATTGATCAGGGCGGATGTTTCGAGACCAGTAGACCTACTACACATGACGACCCTATCTATCTAGTCGACGAGGTCATTCATTACTGTGTAACAAATATGCCCAGCGCGGTTTCGAGAACCGCCACATTTGCTCTGACCAATGTGACCCTCCCCCGGATTCTTGATATCGCCAACAAAGGGATCAGACGGTGCATCAGAGAAGATCCTGCCTTGGCCATGGGGGTGAACTTATGCAAAGGGTCCATTACTCATCCAGGTGTAGCGAAGTCTATGAATTGCGTCTGTGAGGATTTGTCCGCAATATTGGAATAATGGAATCCCAGCACACCAAACCCAACAGGGCTGGGCCGTTTGTACTTAACCCTCCTTATGTTACGCTCGGAATTTTTGAACAGAAGAGAAAAAGTCTTTGGTTTCAATAAGTTATATGATTTTCGGGATACACACTAAACCTTCAACGATGTGGATGGTGCAAGCTTTAGAAAGCGGCTAAGTAGATGGTTAACCCTGCTCTCCAATTATTGGATTGCACTTCCCCATCCTGGTTGGTTACCGAAACCAACGGAGATTTTAAGGATGTTTCTGATCTTCGAGTGATTGATTCTTTGAGACGGAACGTCAGGATAAGCATGCTGTCGCAGTCGGCCCTCTTGGTATGGTGACGATTTTTTTGTTTTAGTTCTGCGATCCATAATCCATAATTCTTAAGAAGCATGGTGGGTGCCATTCTACCTTCATAGTTACGGTTGAGTTGCCCGTACCAATTCAACTTCAGAGCTTTATGGCTTTGAGATGTCTTTGGGAGACAGGAATATTTCCTGAAACATGAAACAAAATCTTACTTTCTTGGAGGCAGTGATTGACATCTCCTTCCACTTAAGCGTCTGGAATATTGTAATGATGGATCTAAGGAATTATGCGGACACTTCAGAAAGGAGCGAGTATGCGTTTCGCGGTAGATACTGGCGGTACATTTACAGACCTGGTTTTTGAGGATGACCCGGGCAGTCTCCATATGTTCAAGGCCGAGACAACCCCCCATGATCCGGTTGAAGGGATTCTAGCGGCCGTCCGTTATGCGGCAGACAGCATGTCAATCTCGATGGAGGAATTGCTTGGCAAGGGTGAGCTCTTTATCCACGGAACCACCCACGCCGTTAATGCCATCATTACCGAAAATACAGCCAAGACCGCTCTTCTCACAACAAAGGGCCATCGAGAGATGCTCGTCCTTAGGGAGGGAGGGCGACTTGAACCGTTCAATTTCTCTGTCCCCTTTCCCAAACCTTATATCCCTCGAGCGTTGACCTTCGAAATCCCTGAGCGGATCGGCTCAGACGGCCAGGTCATCGAACCGTTAGACGAAGAGGCGGTCGTGGAGATCATCCAAAGGTTAAGGGATCTGAAGGTAGAAGCAGTGGCGGTTTGTCTCCTTTGGTCAACCGTCAATCCAATACATGAGAATCGCATCGGTGAGCTTTTGGAAGGCCATGTGCCTGATATGCCTTATACCCTCTCTAATGTGCTCAACCCTATTTTACGCGAGTATCGCCGCGCCTCCTCGACCTGTATCGACGCCTCCCTCAAGCCCCTCATGTCCCGATACCTGGGAGGGCTATCGAGCCGCCTGAAGGAGGCGGGTTTCAATGGCCGTCTGTTAATGCTCACTTCCAAAGGTGGGGTGATGGATTTTGAAGATCTTGCCGCCGCACCGATCCATGCCATTGGCTCCGGTCCATCCATGGCTCCTATTGCAGGCCGTCATTACGCTCAGATCGATGCTCAGACCGACACTGCCATTGTCGCGGACACCGGCGGGACCACTTACGATGTCAGCCTTGTAAACCGGGGGGGTATCCCCATGACACCGGAGACCTGGATCGGACAGCGTTATCGGGGCCATATCGTTGGGTTTCCATCGGTCGATGTGAAGAGCATCGGCGCAGGGGGTGGAAGCATCGCCTGGGTGGACGAGGGCGGTCTTGTGCATGTGGGACCCATGAGTGCAGGGGCAGTACCCGGTCCGGCCTGCTATGGGAAGGGCGGGATCCGACCCACTGTTACAGACGCATCACTGGTACTCGGCTATATTGATCCGGCCTTTTTCCTTGGCGGTGACATGATACTCGAAGTCGATCGCGCGGTAAAGGCAATTGAGGACGAGGTGGCTCGCCCGCTGGGTTTGGGACTTCTAGAGGCCGCTTCGGCCATCCTTCGGCTCACGACCGAAAACATGGTTGGGGCTATCGAAGATATCACCATCCACCAGGGAATGGATCCCCGGAGCGCAGTACTCGTTGGCGGAGGGGGTGCAGCCGGGCTCAATTCCGTCTCCATCGCCCGCCGGCTTGGCTGTACAAAGGTCATTATTCCCGAGGTGGTCGCCGTGCTGTCTGCAGCCGGCGCGCTCATCTCGGACCTCCACGCCGATTACCGGGCCCTCTTTTACACTACCACCGATAACTTCGACTTCGAGGGCGTGAATGCCACCCTGGAATCCCTCAATAGCAAATGCCAGGCATTCATAGAGGGTCCCGGTGCCGGAGCAATAGAGCAATCAATTGAATTCTATGCAGAAGCCCGCTACCGAGATCAGATTTGGGAAATCGATATTCCGCTCAAAATAGCCCGCTTCAAGAGATCCGAGGACGTTGTTCAGGTGCGCGAGGACTTCGACCGCTTGCACGAGGAGGTATTTGCCTTTCGCGACACAGTCTCGGACGTGCAGTTTGTGGGCTGGCGCGCAACCGCTCGTTGTAAGCTGAGCGAGCGAGACCTGGGTAAACTTGCAAAGGATAAGATCTATGAAGCTAAAATACCCCCGTCGCGCAAGGCCTATTTCGCTGACACTGGGATGGTGGATACCCGTGTAGAGCTTTTCGAGACAATGGAGCCCGATGTTCCCTTAGAGGGTCCCGCCATCATCGAATCACCCCTGACCACCGTCGTCATCGAGCCAGGTGCAAAGGTGGTGCGTAAGATGAGTGGAAGCCTGGTCATTACACCGTAAGGCAGGTTACAACATTCAACCAGCGCGAAATTCGGGCTGTTTAGGGTTCACCAAACGTTGAACAGGAGGAAATAGGAAATATGGCGAGAGCAAACGCGAATGAACCTACTGATAAGACCGCAGGTAGCAAAACAATCGCCCTAGATCCCATAACCCTAGCTGTCTTGAACAAACGGCTCGAAGCCGTCACCACCAAGATGGCCAACACGCTTTTGCGTACGGGAAGGTCGGGTGTTCTTAATCTTGCCAGGGACTTTTCTACGAGCATTGTCACGCAGGATTGCGAACTCCTCACCGGGGCGGAATCCCTGCCCATCCACCATCTTAGTGGGGCGGATCTTATGGCCCGCTCCATGATGGAACTGCATCCCAGCATGCAGCGGGGGGATGCGTTCCTCCACAATTCTCCTTACCACGGGTGCTCCCACCCGGCCGACCACACTATCCTGGTTCCTGTGATCGACGATGAAGGAGTGCACCATTATATAGTCTGGGTCAAGGCGCATCAGGCCGATTGCGGCAACGCCCAGCCCACTACTTACATGGGGCACGCACGGGATGTTTACGAAGAAGGGGCCCTTATCTTCCCCGCGGTCAAAGTGCAGCAGAATTACAAGGATATCCCTGACATCATCCGTTTGTGCGAGATGCGCATCCGCGTACCCGAACAGTGGCGGGGGGACTATCTGGCCATGGTGGGAGCCGCGCGCATCGGGGAGCGCGAGATTTTGGCTATGGCGGAGGAGTTTGGCTGGGAGACCCTTCACGCCTTCGAGCGGGAGTGGCTGGACTATAGCGAGAAACTCATGATCGCTGCTATCAAGAAGACGCCGAGTGGAAGCGCCACTGCTACCAGCACCCATGATCCAATCCCTGGAACCCCGCCCGAAGGGATAAGGATCAAGGTAGAGGTGAAGGTGGATACCAAAAGCGCCATGATAGAGGTGGATCTGCGGGACAACCCAGATGTGATGCCGTGTGGGCTCAACCTGAGTGAGGCCTGTGCCCGCACGGGGGCCATGATCGGGATCTTCAACAGCATAGAGGATCCTGTTCCCACGAATGCCGGCAGCTTTCGGCGTATCAAGGTGCACATCCGGGAGGGGTGCATCGCCGGTGGGGGAAAGCACCCTACGAGCATGTCCGTGGCAACCACCAACCTGGCAGACCGGGTTACCAATCCCGTCCAGCGGGCATTCTCCAAGATCAAGGACGGGATTGGACTCGCCGAATGCGGGCCCATATTTCCCGCCTCTATGGGTGTCATTTCTGGGTTTGATCCCCGCAACGATAATGCTCCTTTCGTAAACGAAGTCTTCCTATTGGACACGGGAGGCGCCGCCGCCCCCAAGACAGACGCCTGGCTGACGATCTGTCATGCCGGAAACTCGGGTATGTGCTTCATCGATAGCGTCGAACTAGACGAACTCCATTTTCCTATCCTCGTCAAGTCACGTCACCTCGTTCCCGATACTGAAGGCGCGGGTCGCACCATCGGGGCCCCCTCCGGCTTTTGCGAGTATGGGCCTATTGGAGGCGGCACCCTTGAGGTGGTATATGTGGCAGATGGCGCCATCAACAATGCCAAGGGAACCCTGGGCGGACTCGATGGGGCAAAGATCAGGAATTACGTGAGTACCAAGGACGGAGAGCTAAAGGAACTTCCGGCTTGCTCCGACATTATTCTTCAGCCGGGTGAGACCATCGTCTCCTATTCTTCGGGCGGGGGTGGATACGGTCCCCCCTACGAGCGCCCCGTCGACAAGGTAAAACACGACGTGGAGGAAGGCTGGATTACGAAGGAGCGAGCAAGAGACGTTTATGGGGTCGTTTTCGATGGAGAGGGAAACATCGACGAAACTGCAACTGCCAAGCGGAGAAGTAAGGACACAAGACCGCTTCCCGGGGCGGCCCTCTGACACTGAGTGCTGGCCGCCATCGAGAGAGCACAAGTCATACAATGATATAACTAAAAGGAGGAATGATGATGAAACTCGAGGACAAGGTGGCCATCGTGATGGGTGGCGCACAAGGGATCGGCGAAGCGATTTGCCATGCATACGCACGTGAAGGTGCTAAAGTCGCGGTCGTAGACCGGAAGTCGGATTTGGCTCAGGCCGTGGCGAAGAAGATCGTGGACAGGGGAGGTATGGCAAAGGCCTTCCAGTGCGATGTGTCGAAGCGGGATGAATGCCAGCCGTTGGTCAAAAACGTTGCCAGTGAGTTCGGGACAGTGGACATTCTCTATAACGCCGCCGGCATTATGATAAACAAGCCTATCGAAGATTATTCCGAAGATGAATGGGACGCCACCATCGACGTAAACCTCAAGGGCGGCTTCTTGATGAGCCAGGCGGTGGTGCCTATTATGAAAGAGAAGCGGTATGGCAAAATCATCCTCACTGCCTCTATTGCAGCGACGAACGCCTTCCCGGACGCAGTGCCTTATTGCGCCAGTAAAGGGGGGGTTCTAATGATCATGAAGGCCCTGAGCGCGGAGATTGCTAAGTTCGGCATCAACGTAAATTGCCTCTCCCCAGGCAACACCGCGACTCCCCTCAACCAACACCTCCGGGAGGATCCCGAGTTTGTGAAGCTTATGGCAAGCTACACCCCAACCGGCCGCGCTTACATAACGCCGGAAGAAATGGCAGGGGCCGCTGTCTTCCTGGCCTCGGACGACGCAAGTGCTGTCCATGGTCTCAATCTCCTCGTGGATGACGGTTGGTGTGCCATGTGATTGGCAGAGAAACTGAGGTTACCTAAAACAGACTGGGCGTTTTTCACTGCACAGAGGTGAAGCGGGGAAGGAAGGAATGATGAAAGTCCAGGAAACAGTGCAAGGAATACATAGAATCTTCAATGCACGATCAGTGGCGGTAGTTGGCGCATCAGGTGACCCCAGCAAGTTCGGGTACATGACCCTTGATTCCATCATCCGCGGAGGATTCGAAGGGCAGATATATCCGGTCAACCCCAAGGGAGGGGAGTTGTTGGGGTTGAAGGTCCATCCCTCCCTAACTGAAGTGCCCGGACAAATTGATTTGGTCGTCGTAATCGTGCCAGCAAAGTTCGTGCCTAGTGTTCTCCGCGAGGCTGGCGAGATGGGTGTTTCAAGCGCGCTGATTCTCAGCGGAGGGTTTCGCGAGGCGGGACGTGCCGATCTGGAGGAAGAGATCTCCTCCATCTCCAAGAATTGTGGGATGCGCTTTGCGGGGCCCAATGTTCAGGGCATCAATTATCTCCCCAACAAGTTGTGTGCAATGTTTTACCCGGTGATTTCTACCAAGGGCCCGCTGGCTATCATCTCGCAGAGCGGGACGGTCACGGCGGCGCTCTCTGAATGGGCCGCTGACGAGGGCCTGGGCATTTCCGCAGCGGTGAACCTGGGCAACCAGACAAATCTGTGTGAGTCGGACTACATCGATTTCTTTGCAACGGATGAAAACACGAAAGTGATTGCAATGTACGTAGAAGGAGTAAAGGAGGGCAGGCATTTCTTGAGGACGATCGAGCGAGTTGCTTCCCAAAAACCCATCGCCATCCTCAAAGGTGGGCGGACGGCGGCCGGGCAAAGGTCAGCCGCTTCTCATACTGGCTCCATGGCTGGCAGTTATGACGTTTTCAATGCTGCCTGCCGCCAATTCGGGGCTTTTGACCCTTCTGACCTAGAAACCCTTTACGACGGTGCAAAGGCCTTGGCAACCATGCGCCCACCCAAGGGAAACAGAGTTCTGATTATTTCCACCTCCGGTGGAGCAGGTACCCTTGGCGCGGACGAAGCCGAGGTGCAGGGCTTGGAGGTGCCACCCCTATCAGAAGAGCTTGTCGAAGAGCTCAAACGGCTCGATCTTTCACCGCTGGCCACGCTCTCTAACCCGCTCGATTTGGTTTCCATTGATGCGGAACACTTCAGGCAGATTGTTTTAGTGGCGGATCAATTCGATGTCGCCGACGTTTTTTTGCTGAATTTTGGTGACCCGGTTGCGGGCGCAATCGAGGTGACCAAATATATTGCTGCTACCGTAAAAGGCGGCTTGGCCGTGAGCTACCAGGGCGGCGGAGAAGAGGAGAAATTGGGGCGGGTGAAGATGCAAGAGGCAGGGATTCCTGTCTTTCCAACCCCTGAACGGGCCATGAGAGGCATCGCGGCCGCCGTTAGGTACACAAGGTATCGTGAAACTAGAAAAGACCGATCTGCAAGGCCATCCGTGGCATACAAGAAGGAGCAGCCCCTTCCAGATAAAGTATACCGGTTTGTCCCGGAGCATGCTGCGG
>JABMQV010000396.1 GCA_013203065.1 Desulfobacteraceae bacterium
AAATTGGTTGATGAATGGGATCGAAAGGAATAGGGTGTGATCCATTGGAGGAATAGAAATCGCATTTAAAAGCGGGGACGATTTCTTTGGCGGCAAAGGCCTGTTTGGCTGTTGCAGTTTAAGGAGGCGGCAATAGATGTTGCGGGAGATGGTGGAGGTTTTGAGCGAGGGTGAACCAAACGGGAACAACATGATGATCCGGATCAAACTCCCTTCGGGGTTAGAGGTTTTTGGTCTTCCAACGAAAAATTTCTATGGCGGAGAGTGGGACCTGGGACCGACCTGGAATTATGCTGTATTGGCCGACCGGCCTTTCCTCGTGGATACAGGCAGACATGGCATGGGCCGGAGACTGCTTGAAATGATGGAATCCGTTGGTGTTTCAGAGAGCGATCTTGAGTCTATTGTGTTGAGCCACGGCCACGAAGACCATGATGGCGGTCTCTTTGAGATAGTGGAAGCCACTGGCGCCACGGTGAAAGCCCATGCTGTTTATGATCGCCTCATCCGCATCTATCAAAAAGAAGCGCCCCCCGGTGTCAACAAGGACTTCCCAGCGTCATGCTGGCGGTGTTTTATGCCGGAATCTTTCTCCAATCAACACTGTCGAGGCTATCACCAGGAACGTAACAGGTTGCAAATCGAGTCGATCGGGAATGGCCGGGGCATGCTAGGGGAAGAAATAGAGGTCTACCACGTGCCCGGGCACAGCCCGGATGCCCTGGCTATCCTCATCGGGGGGGAGGCACTTATTGTTGGAGACACTGTGCTCCCTGATATTACGCCCATCCCCACGAGGGAGGCCTTTTTTGACAAGGTGCGCACGGTGCTTGAACCGCGGCTTACAGGCGCCAGATCGCTTTACGGGCTCAGGACATATATTCGGTCTCTCAAAAAATTGGAGGAAATAGGGAGTCAATTGAGTAATCTGGTGGTGCTGCCCGCTCATCGGTTCTTCTATGGCAATCATTGGAATGAGATCGATCTTCAGGTGAGGATTGCCGAGTTAATACAACACCACATCGATCGCTGCGCCGACATCTTGAGAATCCTGATATCAGGGCCGAAGACGGCCAAGGGGATTGCAAAAGAGCATTTTGATGAATCCTTGCTGGAAGGAATGGGGGCCGTCATGGCTGAAAATGAAATCCTCAGTCACTGCGAACTCCTATGCGCAGCCGGAGATATGGGGGCTGTTGAGGACGGGAGGTTTGAGTCCGGCGGCGGTTCCGGTTTTGAATCCCTGATTAAATCGTTGGATGCCTGGTGATGGGAACCGCGGTCTTGAAAATGAGGCCAACACCGATCTGCGTTTGCGGAAAGCCCGTCCCCGAATCCGTTTGCAGATATCAACTGTCACATGAGTAAGTTTGAGAGAAATAATCGTGAATCTCTGGTGTGAGGTTCGCCTGTATTTTTGATGCGCTCTTTCAAAAAAGATAAAAGGGGAAACTGACATGAGGTGTGTGAACATTGCCGTATTTCTTGCTGGACTCCTGATGGGTGGAACCGTGTATGGGGCGAATCTCCAACCGGCTGATTTCCCCTCACTGATCTCATCTCTCAGGATACCAACACCCCTGACATTTTGCGGCGAACGGCTTATGCTGGAAAACCAGGAAGTCCGGGCACGAATGGAAAAAGAACTCCTGCTCTCCCTTTGGAATCGGCCCCAGGTTATCCTCTGGCTAAAGCGTGGGGGCAAATACCTGCCCCTTATGGAAAAAATGCTGAAAGAAAACAATGTGCCGGACGACCTCAAATTTGTGGCCATCGCCGAGAGCGCCCTAAGACCCCATGCGGGTTCAAGAAAGGGAGCGATCGGCTTCTGGCAGTTCATGCCCCAAACAGGCCGGAGGTATGGTCTGACCATCAGCTCACGCATCGATCAGAGACGAAATATCTTTGCTTCTACAGAGGCGGCAATCCGGTATTTTAAAGAACTTTACGAGATTTTCGGGACATGGACGCTCGCTGTTGCCGCCTTCAATATGGGGGAAGAAGGGCTTATGGCGGAAATCCTGGAACAGGGGACCAACAACTATTATCTGCTCTACCTTCCCCTTGAAACCCAGCGATTTATATTCCGGATTCTCTCGGTAAAGCTGATTTTCTCAGACCCTGAGAAATATGGGTTTGGGCTCAGCAAGGAGGATTATTATCCCCCGTTGGAATTCGATCGGGTTCAGATCGAATGTGTCCGGGAAACCCCGATCCGAATTATTGCTCAAGCAGCAAAGACCCATTTCAAGGTTATCAAGGATCTGAACCCGGAAATTCGAGGTCATTATGTCAGCAAGGGAAGCCACAGGGTGAATATCCCCAAAGGAGCTTCTCGGGGCTTTCAGGCTCGATATGACCGGTATTTGAAAAGGTTTTTGAATGCTCAAAAGGGACGAATCTATACCGTAAAGAGGGGAGACAACCTTTCATTAATCGCAAAAAGGTTCGGGATCCCCATCCAAACGCTGGTCATCCAAAACCGCCTTGATCTGAGTCGTCCCATCCACCCGGGCGATCGCTTGGTCATCTTTTCAAAGAAATGAGAGGTTCTGAGATCCAGGTTTGGAAAACACAACCATCGATTGAGCGGAGAGGTAAGGAGATTCGGGTCAATTCCCATATGGACTGGGCTCCATTCTTGTTGCCATGGGATTGTCAAAAAACGGATAAGCGGCCTCATGCCCCTAACAGGGTGACGGAGCGTTATTAGATTAAGGAGGGATTTTACCATGGAAATAATAGACAGCCATTTTCATCTTTACAAGAGTGGGCAGGCCGGACTCATGGCCCAGGGTGGTGAAAGCCTGATTGGATTTTGCGGGACACTGGAGGAGGCAGTGCCCATTTTGGATCGTGGTCGGATCAACAAGATTATAGCGCTGGCCGTGATACCCATTTCGCCGATGCGCCAGGCAGCCATGAAAAGGTGGCCACAGGATATGACGCCTTCCACAAGGCGCGATCTGATCAAAGAACTGGATGATAAGATGGTAAAGCGCCTGGTCAGTTTTAACGATTGGCTCTGCCGGGCAGCGCGTGAGGATGGCCGCATCGAGCCTGTCATTGCGGCCGATGCAACTATACCTCAGGAGGAAATGACGGCCGAGATATTGTCCAAGATAGAAAGTTATGGGATTAAAGCCCTAAAGATTCACCCGACTGTTAACAATATCTCTCCTGCGCATCAAGGATATGAACATATCTTTGAAATCGCTCAAGAAAAAAATCTGACAGTAATTTCTCACGGCGGGATGTCAGCTGATGATCCGGAAGGAAAATACTGCTCACCCACAAATTTTCGCAAGGTGCTCGATAGATTCCCAAGACTTAGACTTGTGGTTGCGCATTTGGCCTTCCCCCATGTGGAAGGCCTTCTGGAACTTGCCTCCCGCTACCCGAATCTTTATACAGATTTATCATTTCTATTGAGCAATTCGGAGATTACAGATGACATGTTTTGCAGGGTAATCCGCGATTTTGGGCCTGAACGGGTGCTCTTTGGGAGTGATTTTCCGTGGTGTGATCCGGAAAAGGATCTGGATCGCCTGCTAAAGCTCGACTTGAGCGACAATGAACTTGAGATGGTGGCATGGCGGAACGCGGCCACTATCTTCATGTCGGCTGGATGACGTCCCAATGGAAATTCCATGAGTATATCAGGCGTTAAGGAGTAGGCAGAGAGAGGGACCGGTGCTTTGCCTGACCGGCTGACGATATGGCAAAAGAAAAGGATTTTCCGACAATAATACGGGAAATTTTGAATTCCAGAACGATAAGGGTGATCGAGAACGGGCAATCATCGTACAGACATGCGGCCGTGCTGATCCCCTTTTTCAAGGCCC
>JABMQV010000397.1 GCA_013203065.1 Desulfobacteraceae bacterium
GAGCGATTGATTTGCCACATTTATTACCTCAATATCGTTTTAAAAAACGTTCTTTGGGTTGAGCCGGTTCAGTTCTAACCACCCAATAGGACGAAACGCTTTTGTCCGGTTTGAGCGGCAGGGGACGTCCGCCGAAAAGGCGTTTGAGCAGACCCGAAGGGGTGATTACGAGATAGTAGGCCAGGGTCAGCATCAAGGTGGTCACGATTCTTCCCAGCGTGTGGCCGATTTTTAGCCAGACAGAATAGAGAGGCCTCAGGTGAGAAGGGAAGACAACAAATCCGAGACCTGTGACCGAAAGAAAACCAAAGAGATACGTGGGCAGGGGCCTTTTCAGCAATGCTCCCAATATACAGAGACAACCAAAAAAAACCAGGGCAATAAGCCCGAATTTGCGTATTTCCCGGGTGTCAGTCGAGTTCAAGGGTGTTTCTCCAGTCTCCATTCTCTTTCCACGGGGGTTGTTCATCTTTAAAAAGGATATAATCTTCCACCACAAGAATATCCATCTCTGTCCGCATGAAACATCGGTAGGCATCTTCCGGTGTACATACAATCGGCTCACCCCGCACATTGAAACTGGTATTGACCAATACAGCACAACCGGTCAGTTTTTCAAATTCTGAGATGACTGCATGGAAATCGGGTTTGACCACCTGGTTGACCGTCTGGATACGGGCAGAATAATCCAGATGGGTAACGGCCGGAATGTCGCTCCTCTTCATTTTGAGTCGATCCAACATTGACACCTTTTTCCCCGTGGGTTGGGGAAGACGTCGTTCCTCTCGAACATTAGCAACTAAGAGCATATAGGGGCTCGGCCTGTCCAAGTCAAAATATTCGGATGCCCTTTCTTCAAGGACCGATGGGGCGAAGGGCCTGAAAGATTCACGATATTTTATCTTGAGATTCATCACGGTCTGGGTGTCTTCGCGCCTGGGGTCCCCCAGAATGCTGCGAGCCCCCAGGGCCCTTGGTCCAAACTCCATTCGTCCCGCCATGTACCCGACGATCTTTCCATTGGCGATCTCAGAAGCGATCGTCATCGCCCTCTTAGTTGGATCGAGGCCATGGTAGGGGCACCCGTTGTTTTCAAGGTAGGTCTTGACCGCATCATTGGAAAAGGAAGGGCCGAGATATGAGCCATGCTGGCTGTCATAACCGTTGAGGGCGGGCCTGGGGTTTCCGAAATAGCGGTACCATACCGACAGGGCAGCTCCCAGAGCCCCGCCGGCATCGCCGGCAGCAGGCTGTATCCAAATATCCTCAAAGGGACTTTCCCGCAGTATTCGCCCATTGCCAACACAGTTTAAGGCCACGCCACCTGCAAGGCAGAGCTTCTTTTGTCTTGTTTCTTTGTAAACGTGGTGTGCCATCCTGAGCATGATCTCTTCCGTCACGGATTGGATGCTTGCCGCAAGGTCCATTTCTCTCTGGGTGATTTCAGCCTCGGGTTTGCGGGGAGGCCCTCCAAAAAGCCTGGCAAGACGTCGGTTGGTCATGCGCAGGCCTCCCAAAAAGTCAAAGTAGGTCAGGTTTAATCGGAGGGAGCCGTCCTCTTTCAAATCAATCAATTCGGAGAGGATCATATCCTTAAATCGCGGCTCTCCATAAGGGGCAAGGCCCATCAACTTGTATTCTCCTGAGTTGACCCTGAAGCCGGTAAAATAGGTAAAGGCGGAGTAGAGCAACCCCAGGGAGTCAGGAAACTGGAGCTCTTTTAGGAGTTCAATCTCATGGCCATGGCCAAACCCGTAGCTCGCGGTAGCCCACTCACCTACCCCGTCGACGGTAAGGATCGCTGCCTCATCAAAGGGGGAGGGGTAAAACGCTGACGCTGCATGGGCCTCGTGGTGTTCGGTAAAAAGGACCTCTCCATCATAATTGATTTCCCTCTTGATGACCTTTGGGATATGAAGTTTTTTCCCCAGCTACAACGGCAGGGCCTCCAACCAGGATCGGAGGCCTTTGGGGGCGACGGTCAGGTAGCTCATGAGAAGGCGGTCAAAGGTCAGGATAGGCTTATCGTAGAAAACCACAACATCCAGATCTTGAACCGTGATCCCGCCTTCCTCCAAACAGTAGGCGATGGCATTTGATGGAAATCTTGGGTCGTGTTTTTTTCTTGAAAAACGTTCCTCTTGGGCCGCTGCCAGGATTTCACCCTCGCGAATAAGACAGGCAGCGCTGTCATGATAAAAACAAGATATTCCCAGTATGTCCAAGGCCTAAGGTTCCTATTGGATAGTTTTTCCCCGATGCTGCTTCCAGGATTCGACAGAGGCTAGCACAAACAATCTTGAAATAAAAGGTCGTTTTTTAAGACAAATGTGCGGTATTGTAGGCTTTATCAGTCCAAATAAATTCAAGTCCTTTCAAGAAAATCTCCCCGGGGCCTTGGCGTCTCTTTCACACAGGGGCCCGGATGATTCGGGCCTTTTTTTTGATGAAAAGGCGGGTGTGGGTATTGGGCACAGACGGCTTTCAATCCTTGATCTTTCCAGTGCAGGCCGTCAACCCATGTCCAGTGATGACGGAAAGGTGCATATCGCTCACAACGGGGAGGTGTACAATTTTCGTGAGATTCGTAAGGCCCTGAAGGGATATGGCCACCACTTCCGCACCCACACCGACACAGAGGTTATCCTCAAGGCATATCTTCAATGGGGGATCGATTGCCTCCATCGGTTTGTGGGCATGTTTGCCCTGGCCCTATGGGATAGCCGTGTGAGGCGCCTTTTCCTGGCCAGGGACCGGCTGGGAATTAAGCCCCTTTATTACTATTTAGATGGAGAGACACTCCTTTATGGTTCGGAGCTCAAGGCATTGATGGCCTTCAAGGATTATGAAAGGACCATCGATGCTGATGCTATCCCGCTTTTCCTTCATTACGAATATGTGCCGGCCCCGAGAACAATATTTCAAAAGACCTATAAACTCCTTCCCGGTCAATATTTGATATATGATGGTCAAGAGATGACTTCCCATACCTATTGGGGTTTACCCGAAAGGCGGCCGGACGAAGAGAAGGGCAAAGGAAAGGGGGAGATCGAGGCCCTTTCCGAACTAGACGACCTCCTAACTCAGGCTATCTCAGATCGCCTGATAAGCGATGTCCCCCTGGGAGCCCTGCTGAGTGGAGGGATTGATTCATCCCTGGTAGTAGCCTTGATGCAAAAAGTGAGCAAGTCTCCCGTCAGGACGTTCAGTATCGGGTTCAGAGAACCGGGATATAATGAGGCCCCATGGGCATCAGAAGTGGCCAAACACCTTGGAACGGATCACACTGAATTGTACATAACCCCTCAGGAGGCCCTGGACGTTATTCCAAACTTGCCGGAGATTTATGATGAACCGTTTGCCGATGCGTCGGCTGTTCCAACGTTTCTGGTCTCTCACCTGGCCCGCTCCCAGGTAACGGTGGCGCTCTCAGGAGATGGTGGAGATGAGCAGTTTGCCGGGTACGTTCGTTATTGGAGCACACGGGCCATGGCCACTACCTTTCAACGGCTTCCGGAATCTGTCAGAAAATCCTTGGGCCTGGTCCTGGAAAGGATCCCCAGTTCTTGGGTTGAAAGATGCTATATGCCACGGCGCCATTTCTTGCCACAGCGCTTCAATGTGGCAAATTTCCCTGACAAGTGGCAGAAGCTGATCAATCTGATGGGCGAGGCCAAGACTGAAGAGCTTTACAGGATGACCGTCTGCCTCTGGTCTGAAGAGGAGTTGCGATATTTACTTGGCAGAGGCCTTGTCGGGACTCAATATGAAGAGGTATTCAGGGAGACAGAAGGCTGGCCGATCGTTTCGAGGCTCATGCGGGTCGATCAGAAGACGTATCTCCCGGACGCCATGTTGACCAAGGTGGACCGGGCCAGCATGGCCGTGAGCTTAGAGGTTCGGGTGCCGCTTCTGGATCATCGTGTAATGGAATTCACATCCAAAATCCCAGATAATCTCAAATACAGGGGGGGAAAGGGTAAGTACTTGCTGAGGCGGCTCTTGGCCCGCTACGTACCGGAGGCGTTGTTCGAAAGGCCGAAAATGGGGTTTGGTGTTCCCATTGAAGACTGGTTTCGCTGCGAGCTGAAGGAGATGCTTCTGGATTATCTTTCTGCGGAAAGGTTGAAAAGAGAGGGGCTGTTTGATGA
>JABMQV010000398.1 GCA_013203065.1 Desulfobacteraceae bacterium
ACTTTGTTGATGCTACAGCCTATATCAGCATTACGAAAAAAGATATAACCGTTAAATTCCAAAAACGTGCCCATAACCCTCTATTGCTCGCAGCCGGGTTTGAGAAAATGGATCTGAAAATACCATGGCTTGAAAATAAAAACTTCCGAATCATTTTGGGATAACCGCTCCGTGGTGTTAACTCAAAAAACTAACATGGGAATCCAGGCTAGGGGAAGTTTTCCAGAAGCTGTGGCGAAAGAGTTGGCTTGCAAGAGTGATGTCAAAGAGGATGTCCGCCGCGAGGAGTACGGCGGCGGCGGTCCATGTGGTCATTTCTCTCGGGTAGATCTCCCTTTCCGGGAAGGTAACACCGGTCCAGAATATCCCCTCCTCATGTTTTTTATCCCGTATCCAGTTGAAAACCATTTCGGCGGTCTCAAAATCCCCCATGGCAGCCAGGGACATGACCAGTTCTGAGCTCTCTGCCATGGTCACCCACTCTTTGTCAGAGACGCAACGGACGCCCCAGTCTCGAATGACGAACTGCTCCCACGATCCATCGATCCGTTTCCTGGCCTCTTTTCCTCTGATGGCCCCGCACAGCACGGGATAGTACCAATCCATGGAATACCTGTTTTTGCTCTGGTCAAAGAGATAGGGTTTGTTCCTTATGGCGTTTCCGAGCTTCATTCTGGCAATCTCCCAATCCCCCCTTTTTCGGCCCACCAGGGAGGCAATCCTGAGGGCACAGCCAAGACTCATATAGATGGAACTTGATCCCGTAAAAAGCGCCCGTTTGGAGATGCTGCCATCCTCTCTTTTTGCCCAAAGGATTTCGCCTCCCCTCCCCTGGAGCCCCGTAACATAATCTATGGCCTTTCGCACCGTAGGCCACATCAAATGAAGGAAAGAATAATCGCCTGTGACCAGAAAATAATGAAACACCCCCACTGCAACATATGCGGTCATGTTGGAGTCTTTGTACGCCCCCTTTTGGGGTTTCCCGTCCCTGAAGTCGCACCACCAGCTCCCGTCGGAGAGCTGGGTCTCCCGGGACCACAGGTAGGCCTGTTTGGCCTCTTGGTGAAATCCCCCTATGGTCAGGCCCATGGCGCTTTCAATGTGATCCCAGGGATCGGTCTTCCCTCCCTCAGACCAGGGGATTTCGCCGTTTTTTTTCTGAACGTTCAGGATAAATTCAGAGGTGGAAGATAGGTCCACAAACGGATGTTGGGCCCTTTGAAAAGTTATCACTTCAGACATTCTTTTTCCTCAAATAAAGTACCATACTCTTTCCCAACACCGGGTTCAAAAGGTAATCCAGGACCCGGGTAATCCAGACCCTTTTCATCATATCCCAGACAAGGAGACTGTGATACAGATTTACAAGATCCGAGTCTTCCCGGGTAGGGCCCACAAGACACTTCAACCACCAGTAAGGCGTATGAAGACTATGGGCATGATGTGACGTCCACTTCTCCACACCGGCGCTTTCCAACAAACCGGTCAGTTCATTCTTCCTGTAAATACGGATATGCCCGTCATTTGAATTGCCGTAGTCTTTGGAAAGAGACCAGCAGATACGTTCCGGCAAGTACCTTGGTACACTTACAGCAAGGTCCTTACCCGGTTTCAGAACCCTTATGACTTCCGATATGGCTGTGTCATGATCGTGGATGTGTTCAAGGACCTCCGAGCAGATGACGAGATCAAAGAAACCATCCTTGAAGGGCAGGTACTTTATGTCAGCGACCAGGATGGTTGAAAATCCACCTCCATTTAGACCGAGGGATGCCTCATAAACCAGCTTTTTCTTGGCCTCCGTCACAACCTCAAAACGGATGTCCAAACCCACGGTCAACACATTCTTCAATCGGGAGGCCGCGCAGGTGTGGCGGCCCGATCCGCAACCCACATCCAGTATTTTGAACCCCGGTTCTATGGGCAATCTGTCAAAGTCAATGGTAATCACGGATGGTTTCCCTGTAAGCCTCAACGGTCTTTACAGCGGCCCTTTCCCACGTGAAGGATGAATGGACCCGCTTGAACCCGGCTTGCCCCACTTCTCTTGCCCGTTCCGGATGGTCCAGAAAACCCCTTATTTCCTTGGCAAGGGCAAGGGGGTCGCCCGGTGGAACGAGTACACCGCAATCCCCAACCACCTCGGGCAAGGCCCCGCCTGTGGTGCTGATGACCGGAACACCGCAGGCCATGGCCTCCCCTGCCGGAATGCCAAAACCTTCATAGAGGGAGGGAACAACCGCTATCGCAGCTCTTGCGTAATGGCGAACGAATTCTCCATTGTCAATCCTGCCGGTAAATGTGACGCGTCTTCCCAACCCCAGTCTCCCTACCAGTCTTTCGATATCACCATTCTTCTTGGGGGTGCCCACAACGGTCAACTTGACATCATGGGTCGTGGACACATCGGCCACTGCCTTCAAGAGATACCTCAACCCCTTAAGTGGTGTGTCAGCGCTGTTGGTTACGATCAGGCGATTAGCCTCACGCTCGATCTCGGGGATGGGATAGAACAGCTCCACATTGATCCCGTTCGGGACGACCCGGAACCTCTCAAGGGGTATCCCGAAGGCCTTGCTTATGTCTCGCCTCGCGCACTGAGAGACCGTAACGATTTTGGATAGTTGTCTCGAAACCCTTTTTTGCATCCCAACAAATGAATACCACCGTCTCTGCTTCATTTTTTTCCAGGGAGAAGAAACCGCACGAACAGCAAGGTCTCTGTCAACAGTGATGGGGTGATGAATGGTGGCAACCGTGGGTACGAACTTCCCAATGGCCCAAAGCCCGTAGGAAAGGCTCTGGTTGTCATGCACAATGTCATACTGCTGAAAGCGGCCTCGGAGGAACTTGTAGGCGCGGAGACCAAAGGTAAACGGCTCGGGAAAACCCATGGTCGAAACACCAAACCACTCCATGACATTAATGGGATCGCAGAGTTCCCGAAGCGATGGAATGCGAAACGGATCCTCAGGGTTATAGAGATCAAGGCAGGGAAGCTGGAACAGCGCAATCTCTTTGTCAAGCCCTGGGTCAGGGGGACCGGAAACCACCTCCACGTGGTGTCCAAGGTCCTTCAGTGCCCTGCTCAGGTTCTTGAGATAGACCCCCTGACCGCCGCAATGGGGGTTGCTCCTATAACTCAGCAGGCAAATTCTAAGGGGGGTATGGTTATCCGCAATCATAATAACGTTCGGTTTCGTAAGTTCTCAATAAACTCGGGCACCGTGGCATCCGGCCATTTCTTTCCACCGCTCGGCAAATCTGCTGTAGAAGCGTGGCCGACAACTGTCTTCTTCAGATCGGCGATAGTAGGAAAAAGATCACCCGGTGTCAAATCTCTGACCCGAACGGGCCAAAGTTTGAAGTGAGTAAGAATTTAGGCACTTTAGGTCACTCCTAGGCACTTGCAACTTCCCTAAAGAAAGTCCACCCATTCCCACCGAAAATCCCTTCCCTCCTCCACCCGTCTCAAATACCCTTGCTCCACGGCATAATTCAATGTTTCGTTTAGCTGTTTGCGGGAATGATCTGTCGACCTTCCAAGTCGCTCAATCAGGCCTCTTATGGCCTCACCTTCGGAGACCGAGCCTTCCCCATGGACAAAGCGGCCATTTTTTTCAATGCCTTTTTCCATCATCAGTTCATGAATGAGGACGATATGCCGCAGCTTAACGAGTTGCCACGCCTCCTCCTCTGTGGCTTCGCCCCTTTCCATCTGAAGCGCTACGTAGCTCAACCACTCATCGTATTTCTCTTCCCAGGCAATGGCGATCTCGTCCAGCATTTCCCGGTTTGCGGTCTCGGTCTCCACAATGGCCCTGTTGGCATGGTATTGGCTCCAGTCATTGGTCAAGATCTTGATCCCTAAGCTCCCACTCTGCTCTCGGACCTCTGTTCCCGGAAAAGGCGCAAGCAGGTGAAAGCCGTATAAGGCCCCCATATCCTTGAGCCTCTCACCGAATGCCGTGGTCTCCTCAAGTGTTTCCGGCGTTTCCCCGGGAAGACCAAGGATAAATGAAATATGGGGCGTAATCCCCACATCCGTGCACAGGGTAACGGCAGCAGTGACCTGCTCGATGGTGATCCCTTTTCTGATGGTCTTGAGGATGTCCGGGTTTGCCGATTCCACCCCGAAACTCACGGTGGTGCACCCAGACTCCTTCATCGTCATCAAGACCTGCCTAGAGACCGTGTCAACCCTTGCAAAGGAGGTCCACTCCGTTTCGATCCCCCTTCTCATTATCTCCCGGCACACAGAGAGGCAGTGTTCCTTGTTAGCTGTGAAAAGATCGTCAGCAATGTTGATCTGTGGAAAATTCAGGCCGGCAAGATATTCAAATTCGTCCGTGACCTTCTGGGGGTTACGGTAGCGCACCTTGGGGCCGACCATCTTCCTTCCCACACAAAATATGCACTTGAAAGGACACCCGCGGCTTGTAGTCAGGCTTACCGACATGCCAAGGGCCCTGTACCTCCCCAAGGGGATCAGATGTCGGGCGGGTAAAGGAAGGGAATCCACGTCCATCAAAGATTCTCTCGTAGGGGTACTAAACAGCCTTGGACCGTCCCTGTAAACAATACCCCTTATCTTTCCCCAGTCGCGGCCGTTGTCCGCTTCTGTCGCCAGATCAACGATAGTTTTTTCGCCCTCTCCCAACGCAACAACATCTAGCTCAGGGTGAGCGTTCATTGTTTCTTCGGCGCAAAAACTCACATGGGGTCCGCCCATAACCGTCAGGATCTCGGGATTTATCTCCTTAACATCTTTTACGACCCTGATAGCGTTATCAAAGCTCATGGTAACGGCGGTAACGCCCACCGCGTCCGGCAAAAAATCCCCTAATTCGGATTCTAGATATTTCTTGCTATACGGGAATACGACGAAATCAAGAATTTTTGCCGCCACACCCGCCTCCTCAAGTGCAGCGGCCAGGTAGGCCACGCCCAAGGGAGGTGAAGGGGTTTCAGATATGGGGTAATATGGATTTATAAGCAGAAAACGCATAGATAGTATTCATTAAAAAGGGGGCGCGCCGGGCCAATGAGCACCCGCTACGCGCCCCCTTGGATAGCTATAATTACCTTATTATCAAGTTAGTTCGCTCCAGTCATACTTGGGGACGGAGGGATCACTTTTAAGAGACTAAAACGCCTCTTCCGGGATGTCCAGGGCCGAAGTGTCTTCCTGCTGCAAGGCCATATGCCTGGCAAAGACATTGGTCAGTATATTCCGGCAGAAGTATTTGGCCGTTTCCACCTTGCCCCGGTAAAAAATTCCGTCCGCGGATTCGGCATCAACCCCTTGGAGTTTCTCATGTGCCAGGAGGCCCTGCTCCAGCATGAATTGGGCCATGAGCACCTCGGAAAAACATTCCAGAAAACGGGTGCTGCTCAACGGAATCAGGTTGAGTTTTCCTTTCTGAAAATAATCGAGGTAGCGCATAGTAAAGTCGCCCGTGGCCTGGGCCGCCTTAAAAAGGAGTTTAAAATCAGGACCAAAATCAGGATCATCTTGATGTTCTCCGGTAAACTTCATCACGCCCTCAATCCATCCCTGAAAAACCTTGCCGCCTTTCATGTTGACCTTTCGTCCCACCAGATCAAGGGAGTTGATATAATTGGTTCCCTCCCATATGGAGATGATCTTGATATCACGGGCATATTGTTCCACCGGGAATTCGCTGCAGTAGCCCACACCGCCCAAGACCTGGATGGCATCACGGATCAACCGATACCCGAAGTCCGTGCAGTATGCCTTGACCAGAGGCGTAAAAAGCTCCACCTGGAGCCCCGCATCTTCGCGAACGGCCTCATCAGCGTCATGTTCGTGGATATCAATAAAACAAAAGAGTTTCCCGATCATGGCACGCATGGCTTCTGTTCCAGCCTTGAGGTTCATGAGCATTCGGCGTACATCCTCATGCTGGATGATCGGCACCCGATCGGCGTCCCGGTTGGTAAAAAGCGGGCCCTGAACGCGTTCCTTGGCATACAGACGCGCGGTGTCATAAGCGCTTGCCGTTAGCCCCAGGGCTTGTACACCGCAACCCATCCGCGCCTCGTTCATCATCTGGAACATCTTGGCCATCCCGGAATTGCGCTCACCCAGAAGAATCCCTCGGCACTTGCCGTTTTCGCCAAAGTTGAGGGTGCAGGTGGCGGACCCGTGAATCCCCATTTTTTCTTCGATATTGCCGCAGTAGACATCATTCGATTCGCTCATGGATCCATCCGGATTGACCCAGATTTTGGGGACGATAAAGAGGCTGATGCCTTTTGTACCCGGGGTAGCACCCTCAATACGGGCCAATACGAGGTGAATGATGTTCTCCGTTAAATCATGGTTGCCGCAGGTAATGAACTGTTTGGTCCCCTCAATCCTATATATTCGGGGATCACCGGCCTCCGGATCGGGGATGGCCTTGGTTCGAAGCCAGCCCACGTCTGAACCGGCATCAGGCTCGGTCAGACACATGGTGCCGCCCCATACGCCGGTATACATCTTCTCCACAAACAGGGCCTTGTCTTCGTCCGTTCCGAAGTTCTCGATGAGGCGACCGTTTCCTATGGCCAGCCCGGGATAGGTCTGAAAAGCCATGTTGGCACCGGCGAATAGTTCTCCTATGAGTCCGCCTACCGTTGCCGGGAGACCTTGTCCCCCAAATTCCGGGCTACTGGATGCAGCCATCCATCCGTTCTCGGCCATAACCTTCCAGCACTCATGAAAAGAGGCCGGCACCTTGACCTCGCCATCTTTATAGGTGCAGCCCTCCTTGTCACCATCCTGCATGGTCGGGCCTATCACTTCGCGGGAGACCTTCAAGGCCTCATCGATGATCATGCTGAAGTCCTCGATTGAGAAGTCCTGGTAGGCCTCATAGGACAAGAGTTTTTCTATGTCCAGGTACTCAAAGAGGACAAATTTGAGATCCCTGTCATCGCGATTAAAATAGTTGGTTCCCATAGCTCATCTCCTTACCTGGCTTCAGGGCCTAAGGGCCGGATCTACCCTTCCCTTTCAATGATGGTGGCCACACCCTGGCCGCCGCCGACACAGGCGTTGGCACATCCGTAACGCCCGCCTTTGGTCTCAAGGATACGCGCCAAGGTCCCTGTCAAACGGATACCTGTGGCTCCCAGGGCGTGCCCGATGGCGGTGCCGCCGCCCATGACGTTTACCGTCTC
>JABMQV010000399.1 GCA_013203065.1 Desulfobacteraceae bacterium
GCCCGATGTAACCAGGGGTCATTCACTCCCCGCGGACTTTCCATGGGAAGGGCGGGGATACCCATAACCGTGGAAAGTTGTGAAACATCAACCCAACGCCGGGATCGCCCCATGGCCGGGCCCGTTAGAATAAGGGGCCTTTTCGCCTTAGAAAGATGACTGAGAATCTCGTCGAGGGTCTTGTCGTTTAAGATGGAGGAATTCTCGATGTTTAGATCATCGGAAACAGGCGTCGACTCGGCGGTTGAAAGTGTTGCTTCGAGCACATCGGTTGGAAGGCTCAGATGAACAGGGCCAGGGCGTCTTTCATTGGCAAGGGCAAAGGCCCTGTCCATTTCGTGCCCCAGACGGTCAACCTCCTCAACCAGCCACGCCGCCTTTGTGACTGGCTTGGCCATGGCAACTTGGTCAATTTCCTGAAATGACCCCCTGCCCATTTGCTGCAGGGGAGCATGCCCGCTCAACGCCACCAGCGGAGACTCCGCCATAAATGCCACATAGAGTGCTGAAAGGGCGTTACAATGACCCGGTCCGGCAGTGAGTAAACAGACCCCCGGTCTATCGGTTAAACGCCCCCAGGCGTCGGCCATATGGACCGCCGCCGCTTCGTGACGGGTGTGAATAAGCTGGATGTCCTGTCCTATTGCGGCGTTATAAATAGACAAGATATGGTTGCCGGAGAGTGTGAACAGATGTTTGACCCCTGCAGCCACCAGGGATTCAACTAATTTATTTGCACCGATTTGTGACATTTTGAAGAAACTCCTTTGTTGCGAACCGGTGCCTATTTTGCCTGCCACCGGGGGGGTCGTTTTTCAGAAAAGGCTCGAGACCCCTCTCTTGCGTCTTCGGTATCACGGATGTGTTTCGTGACGGCTCGCTCAATATTCAGGGCTTCATCAAATGGGTGTCCAAGGCATGCCTTTATTGACTGCTTCGCTGCCCGGACGGCCAAAGGCGCATTGGCTATTATTTTGCTAGCGTATTCTTCTGCTTTTCCCCACAATTCGTTCTCGCTGACCATTGCATTCAGAAAGCCCAGTTCCAACATTTCCTGGGCGGAAAACCTTCTTCCCGTCAAATTCATTTCCATGGCTTTGGCATAGGGAATCTGACGCGCAAGCATGGAAGTGCCCCCGCCCCATGCCACGATTCCCACACTAACTTCAGGAAGTGCAAAAATCGATTCTTTGGTTGCAATCCGAATGTCTGTGGACATGACAGCTTCAAATCCGCCAGCGAGGCAGTATCCGTCAATCGCTGCGATGATAGGACGATCCGTGTCGTTGCCCTTTAGAGTCCCTTTTCTGAACAAATCAATATCGTTCAGGATCGCATTATCGAAATCATCTTCCGGTTCTCTGATACCGTTTAACAAGGGAATGGTAAGCTTCAAGTCCGCCCCTGATGAGAACATTCCGGGAGTCGTGGAACCTAAAATGACAGCCCGAATGTTATTGTCCCCATTTACCTCATCCAGGATTTCGGACATCCGGACGATCAACTGGGGACTAAAGGCATTCCGGGCCCGGGGACGATCCAGCTTTATATAGGCAATATGGTCTTTTTTTTCAAATACAACGCACATTTCTGACCTCCATTACACCCCGTCGTCATCTGGGTGTTGGCGGGCATCACGGCAAACGAAATCGCCTCTTAACCGTGAGACAGCTGTTTATCAAATATGGGGCCTTATTGCAATCCCGGCTCTTCGCTCAATGCGACGGACGTGTCTTGGGGCTGCGAGCCACACGAAAAACACCGACAGGAATGAGGCCCCCATCAGGAAAAGAATAATAGGTTGGTACGAGTTAGAGGCCTCCGCAACCACCCCGGCAATCCAGGGCCCGATAACACCGACGGCCAGCGACGTCTGATACAATCCGAGAATTGATGAAAAATGCGGACCTTGAAAAAGATCGGCACAGATGCTTTGCATCAGGGGGGCACGGGAACCATACCCGAATCCGAACAACGTCGCAAAAAACAAGAAAAACGATACGCCGCCGATCCATTTCATAAGGAAAAGCGAAAACAGCCCACCAAAAAGGCATGCCGTCCCCAAGGTGTAAGCCCATTCCCTACCGATCCGATCTGCAAGTCTGCCCCAGAACAGGAATCCTGCTGTTCCCATAAGGCCCGCAAGGCCCAGCATTTTCGAAGAAAAGACGGGTGCGTGACCCGCATCGGCGGTCATAATGATGAAGTGAGAAAAAACGGTCTGTACCACCAAGGAGGAACCGGTTACACCCGCGAAAAACATGTACCAGAAACGTCGTGTACGCAAGGCCTCACGGGGTGTCCATACTCTTCGGGCCCAAGAGGGGTCCATCGTCACCACTCTTGTCTCCTCACCCGAGGCACCTTTTCTCCAAAACAATAAACCGCTTTCGTGTTGTGTTTCTCCCTTACGTGGTAGTTTTGCCAAGATCAAACTCACGGGAAAGACAAGGAAGACAACGAGGGCACTTAGCAAAAGAAATCCTGCGCGCCACCCTGAATGTAAGGCAATCCGCTGGATCAATGGCACAAAGACCATCATGCCTATCCCGCCTCCGGACAAACTAAGACCCATGGCGGTGGCACGATGGATGTGAAACCAGCGAGTAATGATGGGAGCCTGTGCTGTGAATAGCAGAAAGCTCATCCCTGTGCCGCAGCCGATACCATAATATAGATAAAAATCAAAAAGAGAATTGATTCGCGTGCACAAAAAGAGGTTGGCCCCCAAAAACATCGCGGCTACCGGCATAATGTACTTGGGTCCAAAGTAGTCAAATGCCCTGCCCACGAGGGGAGCTGAGAGGAATATGATGCTGACGCAGATGGAGAATACACCGGCGACTTCTCCCCTACCCCATTGAAAATCACGAACAAAAATATTGAGAAACACTGAAAATGAATACCAGGCCCCTCCCCAAACGACCATGTAAGTTACAAAAGAGGCCCCCACCACAATCCAGCCTTTATAAACGCCCAAATCTTTTTCCATGGCAATGTTCTCATTCACAAATAAAACATCTTACGATTTGACGCATATATATGGAAATAGATTTCTTGGCAACATCCAAAGTAGTCTACCATAACAACCTCCTTTGCACGGAAAAACCGGGTGTCTAAAACAGGGGGGTAAACATATGTGGGATTCTTTGACAGTTGACGGCTTTGGGCAGGCCCTTAGACTAAATTATGGTTGTTAGCATTTGATCATGCGATTATGTAAAGAGCGCCCCCACCAAATCTGACAATTCCATTTCATCTCACAAGGTATCCATGACATA
>JABMQV010000400.1 GCA_013203065.1 Desulfobacteraceae bacterium
AGGCAGATTGATCCGCAAGACTAACGTCACTTTGCCTCAAAGCGAGGGTTGAGCAGGATAATGCTCCATTGCTTGTCCGTCCCAGGGCAGTACGGACCGGAGGCCAGGATGGGCTTGCTCCAAATTTTAACATCTTGGCCTATCGGGAAGAGTAATTGATGGCATGAAAGGTGATATTATCCCGATTTATCGGGCGAGGCTGGCAGCGGAAAAGGGGGCTGTCAGAAAAGATTGGGGGGGTAAAATCTCTGTTGCTCTAACCTACCCCAACGCTTATCGCCTGGGAATGTCAAACCTGGGGTTTCAGATAGTATATGATCTCCTGAACAGGAGGCGTGATGTTGTAGCGGAGCGCGTCTTCCTGCCCGAAGGTCACGAAATGTCCCTCTACCTTCGGTCGGGAAGGGCGCTCCTTTCACTGGAAACACAGACCCCCATTCACAAGTTCGACCTTGTGGCCTTCTCTCTCTCCTTTGAAAATGACTATCCCAACATACTGAAGATACTGGAGCTAGGCAAGATCCCCCTCTTTTCAAGGGAGAGGGAAGCTCTTCTTCCACTTGTCATGGCGGGAGGTGTCACCACCTTTCTGAATCCTGAACCATTGGCCCCCTTTGTGGATATTTTTCTGTTGGGGGAAGCCGAGGCCAACTTAGATGAATTTATGGATTTCTTTTTGGAGGTGATACAGCAGGGTGGGGATAAGGGTGAGGCCCTGGGAACCCTGGCCAAGAGTGTAAGTGGTCTTTACGCTCCCTCTCTTTACCGGCCGGAATACAACAAAGACGGGACGCTCCGGTCATTCCTCCCGCTCAAGAATGAGATACCCGAAAGGGTCAAGGTGCCCCGTCAAATGTCACCGGACAGAGAAGTGGCTTTTTCCAGAATCACCACCCCGGAGGCGGAATTTTCTGATAAGATCCTGATCGAGTTGGGGAGGGGCTGCGGACGTTCATGCCGTTTTTGTGCCGCAGGGTATGTGTACCGTCCTCCAAGGATCCATGAGGTCTCTAGGCTTACCGCCTCGATTGAAAAGGCCCTCCAAGGGTGCAGCCAGCTGGGATTGCTGGGTGCGGCAGTTTCTGATATACCTGAAATAGAAAGACTGACTTCTCAAATAGTTGGACAGGGGCGCGGTTTTTCTGTTTCCTCCTTGAGGGCAGACAGCCTGAGCCCGGAACTCCTCGAGGACTTGAAGAAGGCAGGACAACGGTCACTCGCCATAGCCCCCGAGGCGGGTTCTGATCGTCTGCGAAAGGTGATCAACAAGCGTCTCACAACGGAACAGATCGCAGACGCGGCTCAGTTGATATCCAGGACAGGGGATTTTTCACTGAGGCTATATTTTCTCATCGGTCTTCCCACAGAGACCAGGGAGGACATCAAGAAAATTGTGGATCTGGTCAAGGTCATCCGGCACCGCATGATCAAGGAATCCGCTCCCCGCGGCAGGATAGGCCGGATCAAACTGAGCATAAATTGTTTTGTACCAAAACCATTTACCCCCTTTCAGTGGTGTGCCATGGAGGAGGCATCTTCCCTCAAAGAGAAGCAGAAGTGGTTAAGGAGGGCACTTAACAAAGAAGGGGGCATTAAAGTGAATGCCGATATTCCCAAGTGGGCCTTCATACAAACAATGATTTCTGTGGGGGATAGGAGGGTCGGCTCAATCCTGTTTAACTGCCACCAGTCAGGAGGGGACTGGACAAAGGCCCTCCGCTACTCTGATGTGAACCCCGAGTTTTTTGTATACCGTCCCAGAGACCTCGATGAACTCCTGCCGTGGGATTTTATTGATCACGGCATTTTAAAGGGGCATCTAAAAAGCGAATACAGCCATTCCTTAAAGGAGGAAGAAACCGAGGTCTGCCATGTGGGGGAGTGCTACCGCTGCGGCGTATGTGCCCGGACCCAAGGGCAGGAAAACCCGGCCATCTATAACTCGGATGATATCAAAAATTGAGTTTTGTTCGTTTCACGTATTCCGGAGACCAAATCCGTGCCACTCCCCAACGCCAAGATACTTGGTTTTTTTAAACCGTTGTTAGCCCGCAGACCGGCAAACAAAACAGGGATTGGAATTGGAACGAGCATCAGATAAAAGGTCAGATTAGACGAGGTCAACCATGGAAGAGTCTATCAAAATCTATACCCTTAGCACCTGCAGTCATTGTAAAGCGACCAAGAAATTCTTGGATAAATGTCAGGTGCAGTATGAATTCGAAGACGTGGATCTGCTCCAAGGAAAAGAAAGGGCCGCAATCCTTGAAGATGTGAAGAAATGGAACCCGCGGTGTTCCTTTCCCACAATTATCATAGGAGATAAAGTCATCGTAGGATACAAGGAGGAGGAGATAAAGGAGGCTATCGGGTTATGAGTGAGGTTCAAAGGCTGTTTGATGCGCTAAAGCAGGTCCAAGAGCCCGAAGGATACCTCTTCAACAAGGACAGGGAGCGGGTCTTTGAACTCCTCGAGGCCTTACAGCTTAACAAGGGACGCTACGGTTACATGGCCTGTCCATGCCGATTGGTATCCGGGGAACGGGAAAAGGACAAGGACATCATATGCCCCTGTGTTTACAGGGCCAGGGACGTTGAGGAGTATGGGAGTTGTTACTGCAGTCTCTACGTTTCCGAGGCCTGGAATGGTGAAAAGATCGCCCACGAATATGTCCCCGAGAGAAGACCTCCGGAGAGACTATTCCCGTAAGCATCCACAAGTGCTGAAGTGAACGGATACCCCCTGAACTGGGGATATGGGTAAGGAGTAAATATGGATCTTGAAGTCTTTGAGAAAATGGACGCATCCCAACTCAAAAAGTATATAGAATTTCTCCTGTGGCATTACCGCGCGATGGATGCCTTCTGGTTTATTTATGTGGGGGAGCAATTTGATCAGCCCACTGCCGAACGACTCAATGAAAAGGTATGGGGCCGTGTGGCAGGGATGGCTGCAAAGGATCTCATGCCCCGATTTGACATCCGGGAAAAGGGACTTAAGGGTTTTGTCAAGACCCTCAGACTGTTTCCCTGGTGCATCCTGGTGGGATACGATGTGGAGGAATTCGACCACGAGGTGATTATCTCGGTGCCCTCCTGCATTACCCAGGAAGCGAGGCTCAAGCGGGGTCTGGGAGAATATGACTGCAAGGAGATGCACCGCGGTGAATTCGAGGGGATTGCCCGTGAGGTAGACGACCGAATTCGGGTGGAATGTTTGTTCGCGCCACCCGATGCGCACCCCGAGGATATGTTCTGCAAGTGGCGGTTTAGCCTGGAGGAAGCCAAGCCCTAGAGCTTTTCAGATCCGGGGTCGGCCCGGGCCTTGAGATATTTCAAGAGATGGAGTTTTCCCATGCTATTTCTTTTTAAAAAGATAGTAACCCCGTTTTTCCTCCCGCTGCCTTTAGGTCTCCTGATCTCCTTTTTGGGGCTCTTCCTCCTTTGGTTCACGAAAAGGCAAAGGACAGGAAAGGTCTTGGTCACAGTGGGCATGTGCACCGTGGCCCTCCTGAGTTATGGACCCATATCGGGTGCCCTTCTGGCCCCCCTGGAACATCAGTTTGAGCCTTTCAAAACGGAAAATTACGCCAGGAACTTATTACCAAATAAGGGTGACAGCATAAAATATGTCGTGGTGCTCGGAGGGGGACACAGTGATGACCCCGAGGTCCCTGTCACAAGCCGCCTGAGCGATCCGGCATTGAAAAGACTTCTTGAGGGCATCAGGATATTTCGTGAAAATCCGGGCAGCAAACTCGTCTTATCGGGGCGTGGGGCATTTAGTCATCTTCCCGAGGCCACTGTTATGGCAGAGGTCGCAGCGTTTATCGGTGTGGACGGGGATGATGTGATCCTTGAACCGGAGTCTGATGATACCAAGGATCAAGCCAGATTGATAAGGTTCATCGTGGGTAAGGATCGGTTTGTGCTGGTTACCTCTGCCCTTCACCTGCCTCGAGCCATGGCCTTGTTCAGAAAGATGGGGATGGACCCGATCCCGGGACCTGCAGAGATCTCCTCCCAGGAGAAGAGGAAATTGACCCCCCAGTCATTTTTTCCTCAACCCGTGGCGCTTTCTA
>JABMQV010000401.1 GCA_013203065.1 Desulfobacteraceae bacterium
GGACATCGACGCCCAGGTCGTGGACTTCGAATCCCGCCCCTTTGGCCACGGTGGAAAAGATGTTTTTTCCTATGTCATGAATGTCACCTTTAGGGGTGCCCATAACGATTTTTCCGACTGCCTCCTGGGCTGTCTTTTCCAGCCTGGGTTCCACCAGCTTCATGGCCCGGGCAAAAAGGTCGGCCGACATCATGAGTTCGCTCAGGAAATAGTCTCCTTTATCGAACTTTTCTCCGACCAAGCTCATACCTTTTTGTAACTCCTGAACCAGTCGCATCGGATCTTCGCCATTTTCCAGGCGGTGCTTAACGGTTTCCAGAACATAGTCCCTTTTGAAATTTGCCAGCGCTTCGGCTAATGCTTTGCTCAAAACATATCCTCCTTTGCCTCACTCTACAGCAGAAACATGACTCTGAAAATTATTAATATCAGAGTTGTGATAGCCTGCCAAGATTTCAAATAATCAGTGTTATCCGAATGTTGTAATACGCTTTACAGGTCTGGAACTGTGGCCGTGCACAAAAAACCCTATAGGATATTTTTCAAACAACAACATATGGGGTGGTGTGACTTCTGACTCATTGGGTCGCCGGTGAAAAGTTCTTGCATCATCTTACACATTTCAAACAGCAAAATCAATGCACGTATTCATCTGGGATCCTTCTCCTTTCTCGGCTATCCAGACTTGCTGATCATAGAGGTTTTGTGAACTTTTGCTTGACCAGTAGGAACAACAAGATATGAAAAAAAGCCGTCAATTTTTGCAGTGCTGGGAATACTTCCTGCGTCTCGGGTACACAGTAATTGGCTTGGAGTATCCCTTGACTTGACCATATGGGGCAATCCCTTCTCTATTTGAAACGAATTCCGAAGCCCTTTGACTGTCTGTTCACTTACCAGTATATCACAGTGGAAGATTTTGGTAAGACCCTGAATTCTTGACGCTAGGTTGACTGTATCTCCTATCAGCTTTGATTCTCATGGATGGGCGAAGGAATCGGTACATAAGAATCTGAAACACTATATTGCTCAAACTTAGGGGCTTCACCCCAATTGGAATGTTGGAATGATGGACCACTGGAATAATGGGTTTTGGAGAATTGACGGAATGGTTTATTGGGGAAATTAAGTTGATTCACGGGTCGTTCTCTCCCAGGATTTCATACACCTACTGATAGCTTTGGCTGAGACAATGTCCAGTTATCACCCTGTTGAATTGCCCATTAACTCCTGGATGATGTCTAATAGATCTTGTGGAGGCAGAATTGGCTCCGGGTTTTTCTCATCGATAAGATTTCTCATGCGTTGTTCAATGAAAGTGTTGAAGTCGTGGGTAATCACGTAGAACCGTTCCTCACGAATGGCGTCGAGCACTTGGCGGCCGACATCTTTGGGGTCAAGACCGCGCTCAAGCCAAATCTCATATGCTCTCCTGAAAAGCGATTCCTCTTCAGTTAACTCTGGGGGAGCTGGCACTGTATCCGGACGATTTCGTTCCGATGATTTCATAATATCCGTGTTGACAGGACCAGGACACAAAACGCTGATCTTGACCTTAGTATCACGGTTTTGAAGTTCCGTGTGTACCGACTCCGATAGAGCAACAACCGCATGTTTGCTCACGCCATATGGGATGTTTATAGGGTTGATTACGGCACCGGCCAGCGAGGCAGTGTTCACCACGTGAGATTCAGTGTTTTCCGCCAGCATAATCGGCAGGAAGGTATGGATGCCATAGACTACTCCCATCAGATTGACACTGAGGACCCAACTCCAGCCTTCCAGAGGCACTTCCCAACTACAGCGCCCACCATAGCCCACACCGGCATTGTTACACAGCACGTGTACCGCCCCGAACGTATCAAGAGTCTTGTGCGCGAGCGCCTCGACTTGCTCGGCCCGAGACACATCGGTAGGCACCCCAAGCACTATGGCACCTGAGCTTTCAAACGAGTGAACCGTTTCCTCTAGCTTACCTTCATCTATGTCTGCCAGAACGACCTTCATGCCGACGTCCAAAAATTTTTCCGCCATTCCACGGCCAATACCACTTGCGCCTCCAGTGACGACAGCTACTCGATCTTTAAAGTCTTTCATAGCTCCTCCTTTTTTTTAGAAGTCTGTGTCAAAAACCCGCCTTTTTCACTAAAGGTCTGCGCAACATACCAAATCAGGTGTTTGTTCAAAATAGGGTGATTCAACATAACTGTTCCAAAAAAAGTTGTCCCACCCAAGATTTGGAGTTTTTTGCCGCAGTGTTGCCACATCATGCCAAAATTTGAGAATTATATCCAACAGATAATCCCCGGCCATATCACCTCCTTCATTAATTATAAAACCCTTACACCCATACCCCGATAGAGCCTTGACCGTTTTTGGGCCGTCTCGCAGCACCAAAGGTCGATCCACCTAGTCAAAGATCCTGGGCGGCTCTCCTCCTTTAACCCACAACGCTTTCCCAACGCCCTGGGCCACATACTCCCCATGGGTGGCAGGAGAGGCCATAAAGAGATGGGTTGCCTTCTCGGCCATCCAGTAGTAACTCTCCAGTATCTCCTTTTGATGAAAAACAGCGGGAGCGTCAAGTCGGGCTAGTTTTGCATGGGTCGGGATCATTATTGACACACAAGGCAATTTTATCTATACTCCCATCCCAGAAAAGCAGGTTCTTAATAGTTTGGCTGTCGGAAATCCATCGCGGAGAGATGTCCGAGCTGGCCGAAGGAGCGCGACTGGAAATCGCGTGTACTACTAATAGTGGTACCGAGGGTTCGAATCCCTCTCTCTCCGCCATTTCTTTATAGAACGGATGGAAATCTAGAAGAGTATACCGTTATGCCTTATGAGGTCTTAGCCAGGAGATGGCGTCCCCAAGTCTTTGAAGACGTCATTGGCCAAGAGCACATTACTCAGACATTGATGAACGCCATTAAGAGCGAAAGGCTGGCCCATGCCTATCTCTTTGGCGGACCCAGAGGTGTTGGAAAGACATCAGTTGCCCGCATCTTGGCCAAGGCCATCAATTGTGAGGCAGGAGAGCCACGAATACCATGTGATAAATGCAGATCGTGCCATGAAATTACAGATGGCTCATCCATGGATGTACAGGAGATCGACGGCGCATCCAATCGCGGCATCGATGAAATCAGAGAACTCAGGGGAAATGTCAAATATATGCCCTCGTCGAGCAAGTATCGCATTTACATTATCGACGAAGTCCATATGCTGACCCTCCCGGCCTTCAATGCCCTCCTCAAGACCCTTGAAGAGCCCCCGGGTCACGTGAAATTCATATTTGCCACCACCGAATCCCATAAGGTACCCGTAACCATCCTCTCCAGATGTCAGCGGTTCGATTTCAAGAGGATAACGTTGGCTCAAATCATCGGCCATTTAGAGAAGATAACAGGGAAAGAAGGGATTGAAATAGCCAGATCCGGCCTGGTAATGATAGCCCGAGAGGCCGACGGGAGTATGCGAGATGCCCAGGGTCTGCTGGATCAGGTAATCTCTTTTACCGGAGCCACTGTTGAAGAAAAACAGATCAATGAGATCTTAGGTATTATGGACAGGGGTATTATCTTTGAAACCTCGGGCAGTATTATGGAAGGGTCGGCCGAGAGGTGCCTTCAGATTGTGGAGCAGCTCTACAATTACGGATATGACATCAAAGAATTTTATCGTTCCCTTATGGAACAATTCAGAAATCTCCTGGTCATGCTTATTGCGCCACAAGACCATCTGTTTGCCATGACTGAGGACGAGGAGAAGGAGGCCAGAAGACAGGCAGAGAAAGCAGGTATGGACAAGCTCCAGATCTTTCTCAACTTTCTTATCAACCGGGAGCAAGACCTGAGGTACAGTTCCCATCCCCGTCTGGTCCTTGAAACCATCATGATCAAGATGTGCCACCTTGGCGACTTCCTCTCTTTTGATCAGGTACTACGAAAGATTGAATCCCTGGAGAAGAGACTCACAGGCGCCCTTCCCACGGGCGAAAAAAAAATCAATGCCCACATCCCTTCACAAAAAGATGATCGAGGGAGCCACGGAACTGTCAAGGGAACTGCCGCCGAGGAGAGCGGTAAGACAGATCCTACTGTGGGCTGGGAGGAGTTCTTAAGCTTCCTTTCATCCAAGAGTAAGGCCCTATCTAACATCCTCAAGGATTGGCAGCTAGAGAAGTTGACAGACAAGACTATAGAGATTGCCAGCGGGAATCAGTCCTTCTCATCATCCTATTTTGACGACCCAGAAAGATATGACCAGCTGGCCAAATATTGCAGGGAGTTTTTCAAGAGAGATATCCGACCAAAAATTATCGTCAAAGGGCGCCAGCAGCCCCAAGACAAGCGATCGCCCAGTAGGGACTCGGACTCAGACCTTTCCCCACCGATTCAGGACATCTTGGACGTCTTCCAGGGGGAAATAAAGGAAGGACCCCTGTCATAGAAACGGGTCCTCTTAGTCAAAAAACAATAGATACTAACAAGGAGGCAATCAAATGAAGGGCATACCCAATATGGGCCAACTTATGAAACAGGCGCAACAGTTTCAATCAAAAATGGCCAAACTGCAAGAAGAGTTGGCTGATCAAACCGTGGAGGCCTCGGCTGGGGGCGGCATGGTCACCGTCGTTGTCAATGGCAAGCAGGAGTTGCTTTCTATTCAGATCGATCCGGAGGTGATTGATCGTGATGACTCCGAAATGCTACAAGACCTCATTATGGCCGCTGTCAATGACGGCCTGTCGAGGGCAAAAGAAATGATGAACGAAGAAATGGGGAAATTGACCAAGGGGCTCAATGTCCCGGGTCTATCAGGACTATTATAGGCCTTGGTTCCCGAGCGATAAGGTCAAAATCATGGGAATCTATCCACCCTCTCTTGAAAGATTGATAGGGCAGTTTTCCAGACTTCCTGGTATCGGGCAAAAATCAGCGACACGGGTTGCGTTGCATGTTCTTAAGTGCAACAAGGAACTCGCTGAAAGCCTGGCCGAAAGTCTCATGGAGGTCAAAGAGAGAATTAAGTTCTGCTCTGTTTGTTTTAACCTGACCGATGATAACCCCTGCCCCATCTGTCGAGATGAAGGCCGCGCCGATGGGACACTCTGTGTGGTTGAAGGACCGGGGGACCAACTTGCCATAGAGGAATCCGGGATATTTCGAGGCAGATATCATGTCCTTCACGGAGTCCTTTCTCCTTTGGATGGCATAGGCCCTGAAGACCTGAAGATCGGGGAACTCCTCAGCAGGATAGACAGAGAGGGGATTAAGGAACTCATTATCGCCACCAATCCTACTACAGAGGGAGAGGCCACTGCTTCTTTTCTGTTCAAGCTCTCTTCGGAAAAAACCGGGGACCTCAAGATTACCAGAATTGCCCTCGGTGTTCCTATGGGCGGGGACGTGAAATACATGGATAGTATGACACTCAAACACGCACTCAAGAGCCGCGTGCCCATTAGCCCATGATCTCTCAAACCGTTCTCAAGGAAATATCAAACAGTGTCGGCCATGAACACCTGATAACCGATAAAGGCGCTATGGCCGAGTATGCCTCTGATGCCACCAAGCTGGAATTTATGCCGGACGCGGTGGCATTTCCCGGAAACTCCCAGGAAATTTCCCGGATCCTCCGCCTCGCATCAAAAGAAGGCTTCCCTGTTATCCCGAGAGGAGCGGGAAGCGGCATGAGTGGGGGAGCCCTCCCTGTCAAAGGGGGTCTGGTGATGGCCATGAATCGCCTGGCCCGTATCCTCGCCATTGATGAGGAAAATTTCATTACAAGGGTGGAGCCCGGGGTAATTACGGCCCACCTGCAAGAGGCGGTGGAGAGGGTTGGGCTCTTTTATCCGCCAGATCCTGCCAGTTTGAATGTCTCTACCATCGGGGGAAACGTGGCCGAGTGTGCGGGGGGACTAAGGGCCGTAAAATATGGTGTAACAAGGGACTATGTCCTTGGCATGACGGTTGTAATCCCTACGGGAGAAACCATAAATACCGGCGTAGAAACAATGAAAGGCGTGGCAGGTTATGATCTGACCCGCCTCTTGATAGGCTCAGAAGGCACGCTTGCCGTCATCACAGGCATCACTCTCCGTCTGATTCCAATGCCTGCGGCCAGAAAGACTATGGCCGCACTGTTTCCGGATGTCCTATCGGCGGTGAAGACGGTGTCCGACATCATCAAGAACAAGATCGTCCCCACAATCCTGGAGCTTATTGACAGGCTGTGCCTTGATTGCGTCAGGGAGGAGATGGGCCTTTCCATTCCCCGTGACGCCGGGGCCATGCTGCTGATTGAGGTGGATGGTGATGAACTCCTTGTGGAGAAAGAGACTCGAAGTATCAGGGAGGTTTGTGCCCGTGGGGGAGCCCTTACGTTTGAAGCAGCCTCGGGTGTTGAAGAGGCGGACAGACTCTGGGAGGCTCGCAGAAATGTCTCACCCTCCCTTTACAAATTGAGACCTCACAAGATAAGTGAGGATGTCGTTGTACCGAGGAGCCGGCTGGCCGAACTGGCCGCCTACCTGGATGAACTCGGGGAAAAATATGGCCTCCCCATCGCCGCCTTCGGGCATGCAGGCGACGGTAATATCCATGTAAATATTATGTTCGACAAAGAGAATCCCAGGGAAGAAGAAAATACCAAGACATTGATAAGGGGCTTATTTGTGAAGGTCCTACAGATGGGTGGTACAATTACCGGGGAACATGGCGTAGGCATTACCAAGGCACCCTATCTCGGCTTGGAAATCTCTCAGGCCGGGCTGCAATTGATGTCCCGAATCAAGACGGCCTTTGATCCGAAGGGAATCTTAAATCCCGGCAAGATCTTTTCCTGAGCCCCAGTTGCACTCAGGCAGATGGGCCAGAAAGGGAGAACAGTAGTGAACGCGAGTGAAAACGGCAGATCCAATAGCAGGTCCCTTTGGGAATACCTGATTCTGACCGCCAAAGGCTTTTGCATGGGGGCCTCTGATGTGGTTCCTGGGGTCTCCGGGGGGACCATGGCTTTTATCCTTGGTATCTATGAAGAGTTGATCGATGCCATAAGGTCCTTTGATCTGAAGAGCTTCCAACTCCTCTTGACCCTAAGGTTACGGGACTTGCTGGATCGTATTTCCTGGAAGTTTCTTCTGGCCCTGGGCATCGGAATCCTCACGGCCATCTTCACACTGGCCAGAACCCTCTCCTGGCTCCTCCATAACAGACCCGTTCTCATATGGTCATTTTTCCTGGGGTTGATCCTCGCCTCCGCTTTCAGTGTGAGCCGACGCGTTGAGCGGTGGCGACTCTCCACATGGCTGGGTCTCTCGGGTGGAATGGTGGGGACCTATATTCTCGTGGGTCTGGTGCCTGTGTCCACACCTGACGGCTCATGGTTTCTTTTCCTCTCCGGGGCCATCGCCATTTGCGCCATGATCCTTCCCGGCATCTCCGGGGCCTTTATCCTGGTGCTCCTGGGCAAATATCAATTTGTGCTTGAGGCGGTCAATAACCGGGACTTTCTCGTCTTGGCCACAGTAGCGGCTGGGGCGGTTGTGGGTATCGCCGCGTTTTCCCGCCTTCTGGGATGGCTGTTGAGAAATCACCACGACCTTATGGTGGCCGTCCTGACCGGCCTAATGCTGGGGTCTCTGAGAAAGGTGTGGCCCTGGAAGGAAACAGTGGAGAGTCTAGTGGCCAGCCACGGAAAAGTGGTCGCAATTGTTCAGGCAAATGTCCTGCCCACACAATGGAGCGTGGATGTTCTTTCTGCCTTGTCCCTGACAGCGCTCGGTTTCTTGGCCGTGTTTTTCTTGGACCGTATGGTAAAGTCTTAGATTGTAACTTCTCCACAGGGAGACCTTTGAAAAATGTTCAATTTTGGTCAAGGTCAAGCCTCCGGCCCGCCTATGAGAGGCTTCCAGGCCGGAGGGTAGAACCTACGCCTCGGAGAGTGTCAGTGTTCAGGGCTTGAGATTTTCTGCCTTTACAAGCTACCGGTGCCTCCCAAGCCCACGAGCCTGAAGACCATCATCACACTGGTGTTCCAGGCATCCCTTTCCACACCCAATTTCACACCCCAACACTGGCTCTGGTAACCCGCCCATCCGCTCGTGGAGATGTTACGGCCGATCTTCAGATCCCTTTTTAGGGAACCGCCCACCGAGAATCCATAGATCAGATGCAGATCGAGCAAAAGGCTCAAGTCCCTGCTGCCGTCTTTATTATAGATATAGTCCACCTCATAGATATCATTTCTCCCCCCGGCCCTGGGCACGGAGAAACGGCCGGATAGGGTGGCATTGCCAAAGCCATGATCGTAATGATCCCATTTTGCATTCCCGCGAAGATCCAGACCGGAAAAGGGTGTTACGATCAATTCAGCGAACAACGGGTCAAAAGGCTGGTTAGTCCCTGAGACCTTATCCTGCCTATCCTCGTGGATGTCGTAGCTTTGTTCCAGTTTGAAGAAGACCCATTGACTATAGGTTACCCTCCCTTTCTTATCCTCCGAACGCGCATCCAAAAAGTTTTCAAGCGAGAGGGATACCTGGTTTTTTGTCTGACCTGGCCCTATCTCATTGTCTATGGGCGAAAACCAGGGGGGGTTGTTCTCCTCGTCTCCCTGTCCCCCCTGGTAAGTGTAGCTAAGGATCGGGGAAAACTTGTGTCTCAGTTTTTTTACGTTTCCCCAGTCAAAACCAAAGATCCTTTGGACATTTGTCTCCAACCTGGCCTTGGCCTCATAGAGTCCCCCGTACTGACGATCCCGGCTGTCCTGGGAATCATCGATCCACTGAGCGTTATAGAGATATCGAAATGATGGCTGAAATTGCACATAGGGGCCGAACCACAAAGGGAAATTCACTTCCGGAGATAAAGAGAAATTGTTCCCCTTCTCTCCCTCCTTTCGCCATACGTAGTTGTAGTCTGATTTGAGGTTGTAAAAAATGGGGAGTCGCTTCACCTGCTCGGAAAGGAGTGCAAAATTGAGCCCTGCCAGGGGTTCGGGCGTAGTGTCCTGTTTGTTGGGATTTGCCACGTCTTGATAATAGCTGGTCAGCCCCTGGAGGCTATACGCTTCTCCATCATGACTCAATCTTAGGGCGGACCGTCTGGTGGGGGAACGCATTTCGTCGAAGGGGCGTCTGAACTCATTTTCCAAATTTGTCCTTGCCTGGTAACCAAAGAGCTTTTCTTCAAATTCCCTTAGATAATCCTGATCACTGACCCAATCGGCATCCAGGCGCGCGACCAGGCCCTGAAGCAAATTCTGATCCGTTCTACCCCTCAGCCAATAGCGCGTCCGGTTGGTCCGTTGAAAGGGACTGATCTCGAGTTGCTCCTGATCCTTCATATCCTTGGGTGTCCTCTTGTCAGAAAGGATATCGAACTCCAAAACGCCCTTCGAAGACTCATCAGCGAGGTATCGGAACTCTGCTCCCTGCATGTATCCCCGCTGGGTCATATAGCGTGAATACAAGGTGGCATCGATCTGATCAGAGATGGCCCAGAAAAAAGGTATTTCAAAGTCACCGCCATTGAGGGTTGAGTACCCCATCCTAGGGGGGAGAAGGCCGGTCTGCCGTTTAACCTTGGCCGGAAATATCATATAGGGCATGTATAAGACGGGGAGCCCGCGTACCCTGAAAGCCGAATGCTTTATCGTTCCGTAGCCCTCGACCGTCACTTTGACCTCCGAGCCGGTAATGGTCCAGTCCGGGTTGGGTCCATCACAGGTGGTCACAGCGCAGTCCTTCACAACATAAGTATTTTCCGCTATCTTCTTGAGGACTTTTCCGCTGAGATGGAAGTTGTTTTCTCTTAGAAAAAGGTTCCCGTCTATGATCTCGCCCGTCTTTGTCCTGAGGTCAAAAAAGCCGCGTTCACCGGTGATGATGTCCGCACCCGTCTCAAGGCGTATATTTCCTGACACCCTGGCAATACCTGTCTTCATATTGTAGCGTGCCTTTTGGGCGTATAAAAACTGATCCTCCTTTGAGATCACAACATCCCCCTCCGCCACATAGACCCCTTTGCTCTCATCATAACTCAGGGTCTTGGCAGTAATCTTCCAAGGGGTCCTCTTGTCATCAAGTAGATCTTTTTTTGAAAGGATGTCAGTGGCAAAGGAGACGCCGGGGCCAAGAACCAACATTAAGGCAATGACCAGAATTAGGGACGTGAAAATTGGCGGGTTTCTCGTGTTGATGGCCTGATTCCTCCCGGGGGCGCTATAGAGTCTTTGTTTGCAACTTCTCCGCAAGATGGGAGTTAGTCAGTGATCATTGGGCATTTATCATTTATCGTTTATCATTTATCGTTTATCATTTATCATTGGTTATTGGTAGGTGGCTTTCTAGTTTTTCAATCATCAATATTCAATCGCGGATGCTGGACTCTGAGAAGCAGATCGCTGGTTACAAAAGTTCAGTTCAAATCGTCTGGTCTGTAGGTTTCAGGTTCAAAATAGGTCATGGCCTCCCCGACCGTAAAAAGCGAGCCGCAAACAACAATCAGGTCACGTGGATCAGCAATTTCCCTGGCCCTATCCAGGGCGCCGGTTAGGAATGGTACCGCTTCCCCGGCCCGCCCCAGGGATGTCGCCTCGGCCATCAGTCTTTCAGGGGAGGCTGCCCTGGAATATACGGGCCTTGTGTAGATCACATAGTCAGATAACGGTACGATTGCCCTGAGCATTTGACCGATCTCTTTGTCTTCCATGATACCGATTACGAGTATCATTTTTCTGTATCTGAAGTCAGTTCTTATGGAGCCGGCCAGTGCCCTGATGGCCCCGGGGTTATGGCCTCCATCCAGTATAATGGTTGGTTCCCGGGCCACTACCTGCATTCTGCCGGGCCATACAGTCCTGTTCAAACCTGTCCGGATATCCCGAGCCGAAACCTTGAAACCCTTTTCTTCGAGCCGTTCCACAAGGGCAACTGCCAAAGCGGCATTGCGGAACTGAAACCGCCCTTTGAGCCCCGGTTGAAGCCCGTTAAGCCTGCGAGTTGTGCCATAGTAATGGAGCCCCGAGGGCGTGGTGCGGTAGTGGATGTCCCTCCCCAGTCGCCACAGGGAGACCCCCTTTTCCGCGCACTTGGATTCCAGGAGCTTGATAACAGAAGGCTGCGTGGCCCCCGTTACAACATCAACCCCCTCCTTGATGATTCCGGCCTTTTCGCCGGCGATGTCCAGCAGCCGGGACCCAAGGTAGTCCTTATGCTCCAGGGATATATTTGTTATCATGGAAACCAGGGGGGTAATTATATTGGTGGCATCCAGACGCCCCCCCATCCCCACCTCCATGATGGCAATGTCAGTCTGTTGCCTGGCAAAGTACAGCAAGGCCATGGCAGTTGTTGCCTCAAAAAATGTGGGGGGTTCCCCAGGTGTAAAGACATTCGTCAATTCCTCTATGAGGGTAACGGCCTCTTCATGAGTCATTTCCCTGTCATTGATCCGGAAACGTTCCGTAAACCGGACCAAGTGAGGGGAAGAATAGAATCCCACCTTGCCAAGGCCGGATTCCCTCAGAATAGAGGCCACAAAGGCGGCCACAGAACCCTTACCGTTTGTCCCCGCAATGTGAATATATTCCTGCCCTTTGTGAGGATCTCCAAATGCCTTGAGCAAATTGGCGGTCTTGGATAACCCGAATTTGATCCCATACTTTTGGAGGCCATAGAGATATGTGATTGCCTTTTGATAGGTGGTGTCTTCCTTTTTCATAAGAGGTATTTGACAGGTATGTGGAAGTTCTGGGTTGACCGACCCATGCCCAAAGGGATTCGTTATGGCGGTATATTGGCCAAAGTGATAAAGCTTTGTCAATATCAAAAGATGGAAGGCGCTTTCTTGAGTTAGAGAACCTACCGTCCACTAAAGGCAACCAAACCCGGGGACAAAAAGGTTGAGGTTTCTCAAAAAGCCTTTTATTATATCGTACAGGCTTTTTTCCAGGGGCCAGCCATCGGTTCCAGCGCGGGCCGTCCCTTAAGTTGAATGAAGCCACATGGGGAAAGACAAGAACAAAAGGTATGCGTTCACAGGTTCAGGGTTCATCGTTCAGGGTTAAGGACAAAGAGGGATTGAAGACCCGAAGTCCTCGTCAAAA
>JABMQV010000402.1 GCA_013203065.1 Desulfobacteraceae bacterium
TAAAACAGCTCCACAGTACCCAGGGCGTTTTCTGGACCGCGATCATGCAATTGAATACTTTGATCGCTACTTTCCCTGGTATAATACAGAGCACTATCATTCCAGTATTGATTATGTCACACCGGAACAGTGTCACAAGGGGCTCCGAGAAAGCATTGTCGTTCGACGGAAACAAGCCCTCCAGAAGCAACGTCAATTCAGAAAGGAGGTGAACCGATTATCAAAAAACTCCTTGACAGGTGATCCATTAAGTCTGATTGTTAACCTTAACTTGGCCGTTTCATGAAGTGTAATTAATGCCTAAGTTGAGCCATTGTCTCAGAAGCGGGTCGGTGCCCTTTCCTATCTCCGGCGATGGTACTCTTGGGTTACTCATTCCAGGTTAGATCCGATTATCCAGGCAGCTAAGACTTTAAAACGGCATATGAACAATATCATGACCTACTTCAAACATCGCATTACCAATGCCACGGCGGAAGGCATAAACAGCAAGATCCAGATGGTAAAAATGATGGCCTGCGGCCTTCGTAACCGGAATCATTAGCGGCTTCTTCAAGTAAAGAAACCTTGTTAACTTACACAACAAATACATCTATTACGAGGAGGTTAAAAATGAAAGGAAATTATAGGGGTGGCTACATGGGTAAGATATTGAAGGTCAACCTAACAAATAAAGAAATAGTGGAGTCTGATTTGCCAGGCGACGACGTTTTGAGAAAATACATAGGCTGCTGGGGTCTGGGTTTGAGGTACCTCTATGACTTGGTACCGCGGGGGTTTAATGCTACAGATCCTGAGAACCCGCTCATTTTTATGACTGCTCCACTGACGGGTCTTGCACTCCCAGGGGCTACAAACATCACTATTGCCACCAAAAACTTCGATACGAACTTTACCGTTGGCCGATCTCATAGCCATGGCACTTTTGGCATTTTGATGAAAGCCGCGGGTTATGACGGTGTCATCATCTCTGGCAGAGCTAACAAGCCGGTGTATCTTTGGATTAACGACGGAAAGGCAGAACTGCGCGATGCTAGTCACCTTTGGGGTAAAATGGATACTCACGAAACGGAAGACGCTATAAAGAAGGAACTGGCCAATCCTGAGGCCAGCGTCGCTGCCATCGGGCCTTGTGGTGAGAACATGGTTGCAGGTGGAGCTATCTTTAATGACAGGAATCATGGGTTCTGCCATTCTGGTGTTGGCTCCGTTATGGGATCAAAGAAACTAAAAGGCATCGCTGTATTTGGAAAAAAATCTATTCCGGTGGCAGATATTGAGAAACTGGCCTCCTTGAAAAAGGAGTGGGTAGCGGCCATGAAACACCCTCACCATCTTGGCTGGCAATGGGTAAGAGGCCAGAAGCTCAGGAAGAACAATTATCGAGGTAGATTAGAAGAAGCAGGCTTCTGTGGCAAAAACTTCCTTAGTAACCAACTGGTTGAGTTTGGTCTTGGTTGGGATAAGCAGAAATATACTCCCAGACCTTGCCCAGGATGCCCGATTGGTTGTCCCTATGACGTGGAAATTACTACTGGGCCTCATAAAGGATATATAACTACACTATCTGCAGGGGGCGAGGCTCTTGAAGGAGCTGGTTCTGTATTGGAGATTGTTGAGCCGGGTACCATTTACTACCTTGCAGATATATACGACCATCTCGGGATTGAAGGCAGTGTCGCTGGTTGTACCTTGGCCATGGCAATAGAAGCATATGAGAAAGGGCTAATCACAAGTAAGGATACCGACGGAATAGAACTGAAATGGGGAGATGCCGAGATAGCTGAAGTGTTAGTAAGAAAGATGGTATACCGAGAGGGCTTTGGTGAGATACTTGCGCGCGGGGTGAAGGAAGCTGCCGAGCTCATCGGTGGTGATGCCCCCGATTTTGCTGTCAATATCAAAGGCACTGGGATAAACCTTCATGACTGGAGAGCCACCTGGGGACTGTTTTTGGGACAAATAGTGTCCAGTGGCGCCGGCTGGCCTGCACCTGGCGCCGATCTTTTTTGTACACAGCCGGACGCAGGCTATCCCGAACTTACAAACGGGCTTGACCCCCGATCGAAACCTATGGAGGTGAAGCAAACTGGCATAATAAAATTTCTAAACGACTCGAGCGGCCTTTGCTGGTTTATATCGTGGGGCATTAAAGATGTTCTTCAGCTCACTGCTGACACCCTAAACGCCGCTACTGGTTGGGACTACACCAGAGAGGAATTGTTTGAGGTCGGGGAGAGACTGATGCAGTTGGAACGAGCCTTCAATGTGAGGCATGGGTTGGAACCAGCGGATGATTGGACTGTCCCAGACAGATTGGTTTCTGCGCCCGATGGGGGTCCAGGGAAAGGTATTTCCATTAAGCCATACCTTGAAGGTATGGTTAAAGAATATCACAGGCTAATGGGTTGGGATGCAAAGACAGGAAAGCCTTGGAGGTCTGTCCTTGAAAGAGTAGGGCTTAATGATGTGATAAATGATCTTTGGGAATGAGGTCATTGTTATGGGCGTATTTGCTGAATAGACATACAGGATGCGAACATTGTTTACGACCATCAGTGAATATAATCTGCTTCCCCCTCTTATTTGAGGGGGATTTAAAGGACCGGGGTAAAAAAATTGAGACCATAGAGGGGTTTGGCATGCCCGACAAGCTCCATCCTTTACAGGAGAGCTTTGTTGATATATTTTTAATATATGTGGATTGGAGGTGCTGAAATGGGAGAGATGAGGTGTTCAACGGCAATGATTAAGGCCCTTGAAGAGATTGGGACGGAAGTGGCATTTGTATACAATGGTCACGGAAACTGGGCATTCCTTGATTCAATAAAGTATGAAAGCAAGATTAAGGGGTTTGCCTGCCGTGGGGAAAATCAGGCGGTCCACATGGCAGATGGATATTATCGAGCGAGAAAGAAAGGCGCTCTCCCTATCGTCAGCACGTCCGTCGGACCCGGAAACATGAATATTGGTGCAGCACTCGCGAATGCGTTTTTCGAATCCTCTGCGCTCTTGGTCCTGGCTGGCGGGGGATCAACCCATTGGCAAGATAGAGGAGGAATTGAAGAGTTTTACAGGTATGCCCCAGACGAATGGATACAAAGTGTAAAGACCTACACAAAGAAGGCAGTGATGATTAGCAGGCCCGA
>JABMQV010000403.1 GCA_013203065.1 Desulfobacteraceae bacterium
GATGTCGCTTCATCTGTGCAAGACGCCACAGCAGGGGCCTTAAAGGCTATCCAATCAATCGCGAGGAGGTAACTCGATGGACAAAAAGACAGCAGTTTACATATGCACCGGGTGCGGTATTGGAGATGCCCTGGACATTGAACAGCTCAAAGAGAACGGTACAGAGGACTTCACCATCGCACATAGTAAGGATCATTCGTTTTTGTGCGGGCCTGAGGGGCTTGACGTTATTAAGAAGGATACCGATGATGATGGCATCAATACCATCATCATCGCTGCCTGTTCCCAGAGGGTCAACTACGATGTATTCAGTTTTGGTTCGGACAAGATTGTAGAGAGGGTCAATCTGAGGGAGCAGGTGGCCTGGAGCCAGCCTCCCAAAGAGGAAGATACCCAGATGTTGGCCGAAGACAACCTGAGGATGGGCTGTGCCAAGGTGGACAAGATGGAGTTGCCCGAGCCCTTTAAGGCCGAGGAGGAGTACTCCAAGGATATCCTGGTGGTTGGTGGCGGTATTTCTGGGATGACCGCGGCCCTTGATACGGCCAAGGCGGGCTATCAGGTCCTTTTGGTGGAAAAAGAGGATCGCTTGGGTGGCTTCTTAGGCAAGATGAAAAAGACTATTAAACTGCCTTATAAGGAGCTTACGGAGACGGGTGCCGAAGAGATGATCAAAGCGGTTATGGAAGACCCCAAGATCAAGGTTTATACCTCCTCCACCGTTGAAAAAATTAGCGGCGGTCCCGGAATATTCTCTGTTGACATCAAGTCCAATGGAAATTCGGCAACCGAGAAGGTAGGGGCCGTGGTTCAGGCCACGGGCTGGGTCCCCTATGATGCCAACAAATTAGGGCATTTAGGATACGGTCAATTCAAGAATGTGGTTACGAACGTGGAAATGGAAGAGATGGCGGCAGCAGGAAAGATCACCCGGCCTTCTGATGGCAAGGATGTCAAGAACGCCCTCTTTATCCAGTGCGCGGGTTCGAGAGAGCCTGAACACCTGCCCTACTGTTCCTCTGTCTGCTGCCTGGTTTCCCTTAAACAGGCCACTTACCTGAAGGAGCAGAACGCGGAAACGGTCAACTATATCCTGTATAAAGATATACGCACAGTGGGTCAGGCGGAAGACTTCTATCGAAAGACTCAAGAAGACGGGAATATCTTTATCAGAGGGAGTGTCTTGGGGGTTGGAGAAGCCGGCGACAAACTCTATGTGGAGGCTGAAGACGAGCTCTTGGGTGAAAACATAAAGGTTGAGGACTTGGATCTGGTGGTGTTGGCCGTAGGCATGGTCCCAATCACCAAACCTGAGACCACGCCCAAAATCAAGGCACCTGCTGATTCGGAAGAGGCCGACGAGGATGGCATGATGGAAGTCCAGCCGGACTCGGGATTCTTCGCCACCAGCGCCCTCAATCTAGAGTATCGCCAAGGGCCTGAATTGCCCACGTTCAAGTATGGATTTCCTGACTCCCATTTTATCTGCTTTCCCTATGAAACGCGGAGGACCGGCATTTATGCTGCCGGATGTGTAAGAAGGCCCATGGAGACGGCCAGGGCCATGGATGATGCGGGTGGGGCAGCCATGAAGGCGATCCAGTGTTCTGAGGCAACGGCCATCGGCATGGCAGTGCATCCCAGGGCAGGGGATTTGTCTTATCCTGAAATTAACATGCAAAGGTGCACGCAGTGCAAGAGGTGCACAGAAGAATGTCCCTTTGGGATGTTTAATGAGGACGAGAAGGCCAATCCACTTCCCAATCCCACACGATGCCGTCGATGCGGCGTGTGTATGGGGGCCTGCCCGGAGAGGATCATTTCTTTCAAGAATTATTCCGTGGGCATGATAGGAAACATGCTCAAGGCGATCAACGTACCCGAAGAGGACGAGGAAAAACCGAGGGTCGTGGCCCTTGTCTGTGAAAACGATGCCTATCCTGCACTTGACATGGCCGGGATCAAGCGTATGAGTTGGAGCCCTTATGTCAGGTTTGTCCCTCTTAGATGTCTTGGGTCAATTAATCTTGTGTGGGTTGCCGATGCAATGTCCAGAGGAATTGATGGGTTGATACTGATGGGCTGCAGGCACGGAGATGATTACCAGTGTCATTTTATAAAAGGAAGTGAATTGGCGGACACTAGGCTCGGCAAGGTATCGGAGACCCTGGACAGGCTCGCCCTGGAATCTGACCGTGTCCGGTTTGTGGAGGTGGGGATCACGGATTATGACAAGATCCCCGGCATTATCGGTGAATTTATGGAAAGAATCGAGGAGGTTGGCCCCAATCCATACAAAGGCTGGTAAACGGATTGACGATTGAGGATTGAGGATTGATAATTACCCGATCAAGGCGTGAATAATGGCGCTGTAATATAATATAAGATGATGGGGAGCGGAAAATTTTCAATCGTCGATAAACAATGGCAAATCCGAGGATTGGTCTGACAGTCACAATCTCTGAGGAAAATGAGGTCGCTTATGGGAAAAAACGGAAACTATGATCCGTCCTTTGCCCGGGAAGTTTTTGAAAATGTTGATTTTGGGGACGAAATAAAGATGTGCATGCAGTGCGGGGTGTGTGCTGCTTCCTGTCCACTGAGTCTTCAGATGGATCATCCTCCACGGCAGATCTTCACCCTGATCCGGGCGGGAAAAAAGGAGGAAGTGTTGGGCAGTCAGGCCATCATGCTCTGCACATCCTGCTATGCCTGCAAGGTCAGATGTCCGAGGAAAATCCCGGTTGTGGACGTCATGCATGGCCTGGCGAACTATGCCCTCAAACAGGGGTTTGTCCCTCGCAAGGATACGGCGAATTTCGGGAGCAAGTTCTGGGAGCAGGTTTATAGGATCGGGCGTATTGACGAAAAAGATCTTCCAAGACGCTACTTTTTTTCCGAGGGGTTTATCGAGGGCATAAAAGGTACCCTAAGTTTTTCAGACATCGGTATAAAGATGTTTCTTCATAAGAGGATGAAGTTGCTCCCGGAAAAGAAGATAAAAGGGATCAAGGAACTTCGGAAAATGCTGGACAAGGCTGAAACGATGCAACAAGGAGGTGCCAGCGCATGAAGTATTTTCTCTATTGGGGATGCAGCCTGGAAGGAACCGGGGCCAATTTCCTGATTTCCCTCAGGCCTGTTGCCGAGGCCTTCGGTATCGAATTTGAAGAGATAGAGGACTGGAATTGCTGTGGGGCAAGCATCTCCTATGTTGGGGCGAGAGATCTGGC
>JABMQV010000404.1 GCA_013203065.1 Desulfobacteraceae bacterium
AGGAATGGCCGCCTGAATATGATGGGACCTATTTCCCCGCACCTGACTCCGAATACTGGAGCAGAGAAGTGGAGACCATGGATACACAAGAGCGGGAAAAAACGGTCATCTTGCCCAAGCTCCGGGCGCAGCTTGCGTATGCCTTTGACCACTCACCCTTTTACAGGAAAAAGTGGGACAAAGACGGAATAGGACCTGAGGATATCAACTCCCTGGAAGATTTTGAAGAGATTCCCTTTGTGACCAAAGAAGAGATTCGCCAGGACCAACTGGAACACCCACCCTTTGGCAGCAACCTGTGCATTTCAAAAAAAGAGCTTGCCAGGGTTCATGGCACCTCCGGCACAACCGGAAAGCCCACTGTGTTCGGCCTGAGCAGAGGGGACATAAACCGCATCGCCGAGGCCCACGCCAGAATCATGTGGGGGTTCGGTGTGCGCCCGGAAGACACTGTCTTTATCGGATCTTTTTTTAGCCTCTACCTGGGAAGCTGGGGGGCACTCATGGGCGCGGAACGTCTTGGAGCAGCTGCCTTCCCGTTCGGTGCCGGTGTTCCGGGCCAGACAGAAAGGGCCATTGAATGGATAAGAGAGGTGAGACCAACGGTCTTTTATGGGACCCCTTCCTACAGCCTCTATCTCGCAGAAAAGGCCAAAGCCATGGGGGTTGATCCACGCGCTGATTTTGATTTCCGGATCCTTTTCTTTTCCGGGGAACCCGGAGCGGGGGTACCTTCTACAAAAAGGCGAATTGAGGAGATCTACGGCGGGATCTGTATCGACTCCGGCTCAACCGCGGAAATGTCGCCGTGGATGACCAATGGCGAATGTGGCCACCGCCAGGGGATGCATTTGTGGCAAGATATCGTCTATGCCGAACTGGTACACCCGGAAACAGAGAAACGGGTGTCCTACGGTGCCGAAGGCGTCACCGTGTATACCCACCTCGAGCGCACGTCGCAACCCATGATACGTTTCTGGGCCGGCGATATCTCCAGGTGGGTCAACGACCCTTGCCCGTGTGGCCGCACCTATCCCAGGCTGCCAAAGGGGGTTTACGGTCGAGCGGATGACATGTTTGTCGTGAGGGGGGAAAATGTTTACCCCAGCGCCATAGAAGATGCCATCCGGGGAATCAAAGGCTTTGGCGATGAATTCCGCATCATTATCACCCGCGAAAAAACCATGGACGAACTGATCGTTCAGGCCGAACCCACCCCCGATGTGGCCCCCGATCTTTTTCAGGATCTGGCAAACAGACTTGCGGCTGCATTAAAAACCCGGGGACTGAGGACTACAGTTCAGATGCTGAACCCTGGGACTTTGGAGAGAACCGAATTCAAGGCCCGAAGAGTAGTTGACCGACGCGACCTGTACGAGGAAATCACAAAGGATAAAGCAGATAACAGCATCTAGGCATTTCATCCGTTTTTCTTGACAACCACCGGCAGGGAAGCAATACCTGCAATACAACAACCAACTGAGTGAAATCACACAACCTGCAAGCGTCAACATCGTCGATAGCGAAATCATGCTTTTGTGATGACCGGAACCGTCGGATCCGGATCGAGCGGGAGGAGGATGACCAGGATAGAGCTACCCAAGAAAGGTGAAGAGGTACCGCTTTCCAAAATCAAAGAGATCTGTGAGTCCTATGGTCTGGATGACCTGTGGTCCAAGATTGAGAAAGACCCATCTCCCATACCTTTCAAGAGTGACGGCTGCTCGATGTGGTTTGATTCGTGGAAGGGGCTCGGCCTGTACCCTCCCTGTTTTTTACACGATTTAAAGTATTGGGCAGGCCCTTAGCCCCTAATACCAGTTGTCCAAGAGCAGCAGCAGGCTTTGATCATGACCAGGATGTATCCTGATGATATCGAAGGCTACGAAAAGGCCACCGCGGGCGAGAAGATCGTTTTTCGTTTTCTCAGAGAGGCGGCAAGGCCTCACAGGGATTTTATCTGCTGGTATGAACCTCTGATCGGACATTCCGGGAAAGCGCCTGATTTTATCCTTTTCAGCAAGAGACTCGGACTCCTTGTCATAGAAGTAAAAGACTGGACCTCGCGCCAAATCATTTCATACACCCCCCACCAGTTCACCATTCGTGTGTCAGGAAAGACTGAAAAGAGGACCAATCCCAGCAAACAGGCAAAGGGTTATGTAAATGCCGTGATGGAGAGGCTGAGGGAGGTTCCCAAGTTCCTGTCGGATCTGCCTGATTATCACGACAAGTTAAAAATCCCCATCGGCAGGATGGTGGTTTTTCCCAATATTCAGCGTCATGAATACCTTGACAGGGGCCTACAGTGGCTTATTCCCGATGAAGGGGTGTTGTTTCAAGACGATCTTGATGTGGCAGGGGAGATCCTTTGTGATACATCGGGGCGGAAATTCCAGGAAAGGATTTCAAGGGTCTTTCCTTTTCGCTTCAAAGGGCTAACCCAAAAAGAGATAGAGAAGCTAAGTTTTGTCCTGTGGCCGGAAGCGAAAATTGATTTGCCTCACCGCAAGGGACCGGGGAAAATGAGGTTTCAAAGAGAGGTTCTCGCCCTTGATGACTCACAGGCAAGGCTGGCATTGCATCTTGGCTCCGGGCACCAGATCATCAAAGGCCCCCCGGGCAGCGGCAAGACCCTGGTCCTTTTACA
>JABMQV010000405.1 GCA_013203065.1 Desulfobacteraceae bacterium
AATGGGAAAAGATGAAAAAACAGACATATGATCTGTAAAAAAGGCTGGTCGAGTATTCGATGTGAATAATATAGAATGATATTTTACAGGAAACAGAAGAATTGATTAAAGTTTTCGTTACGAGTATCAAAACGGCTGAAAAGAAAGCACGTCTTGGCGTAGTTGAATGTTCGGCATTGGATGTTTGTTTTTTTCACGCCTTGGCCTGATTGGACGTTCGATGTTTCACGCCTTGGCTTGATTCGACGTTCATCTTGCAAAAGCAGTTAGAGATTATGGGGTCTAACCCCTGTTCAGGCAGACATTCAAGTCTGACTCGGTCCCAATAATAATTGATTCTTAGGAGGTATCCAAATGGCATTATTGCCGGAAGTAAAAAAACATTATGGAAAACTGAAATTTCTTATCAATGGAGAATGGGTTGATTCCAAATCGACCGATGTCAAAGAAACAACCAACCCTGCAACCGGAGAGGTGATCGCACAATACCCCACCGCCACCAGGGAGGAGGCCCTCCTGGCGGTGAAGGCGGCCCATGATGCGTTTCAGACCTGGAAGAATCTCCCCATGAGGGATCGGGCCCGGCTGCTCTTTGCCATGCATGCAAAATTTGAAGAACACTACGAAGAGATGTGCCGTATCCTGACCCAGGATCACGGAAGGACCATCGGCGAGTCCAGGGGATCGGTGAGCCGGGTCATTGAAAACCTGGAATCGGCGTGTTCGGCGCTCTACGGCCTGGTCAAACGGAACGAACATCTGGATCAACTGGCCAACGGGATCGACCAGTACTTAGTGTGGGAACCGCTGGGGGCCTTTCTGATCATTACACCGGGGAACATCCCGATGCACGCCTGGTCCTCTTTCGTGCCCTATGCCATGGCAGCCGGCTGTACGGTCGTGGTGAGTCCCAGCAGACAGGACCCGGTGGCCGCGGAAACCATCTCCAGAGTGGCACAGGAGGCGGGTTTTCCACCGGGTGTCATAAACGTGGTCCACGGGGGGAGACAGATCAACCAGGAGATCCTCTCACAGCCCGAGATCAAAGGGGTAGGGTTTATCGGTTCCAACCGGGCCGGACACGAGCTTTTCGAGCTGTGCGGTAGGCTGAAAAAGACCTCTTCCATAAACGGAAACGGCAAGAACATGCTGGTTATCATGCCCGATGCGGATATTGACGAGTCGGTTCAATGGCTCTTGAGGGCCTGCTTCGGGATGACCGGTCAGCGCTGTCTCGGTGTGGACAACGTGGTGGTGGTGGGGGACATCTACGATGAAGTCAAGGCAAAATTCATGGCCGCGACCCAGGGAATGAAGCTGGGCTACGGTCTGGACGAAGCCACCGAGATGGGGCCCTACGCCGCCCCGAGCGGGAGAGAAACAGTCCTTGAATGGATCGATCGATCCCTGGCCGACGGCGCAAAGATGGTTCTGGACGGCCGAACAATGAGGGTGGAGGATTATCCCAATGGCTACTTCCTTGCACCGACCATCCTGGAGGATGTACACCCGGATATGCCCTCGGCTAAGGAAGAGGCCTTCGGCGCGGTGGGGGCCCTGATCCGGGGCGAGAGTCTGGAACAGGCCATTGAGTGGATCAACACCAAGACCGATCTGGGACACTCGGCCGCCATCATGACTTCCAGCGGTAAGAATGCGCGGAAGTTTACTCGGGAGGTCAATGTGGGAAACGTCGCCGTAAACTTGGGTGTAGCCCAGCCCTACGCCTTTTTCCCTCTGGGATCTCGGAGAGAGTCCTTCGTGGGAACGGCCAAGTCAAGGATGGCCTCCATGCGGATGTTTATGGATGAAAAAACCGTTGTTACCCGCTGGGTATAAACTTTTTTCAACAAGAAAGGCGTGACCACGTGACCACGGCAAAGACAACGGAAGTCGAGACCCTGGTTTAGGGTCCTCGGTCCCCTGAACTTAGCCGGTTTCGAACATGCAATCTTGCCGTCCATGTAAAAAGTCCTTTTTACATGGATTTAGGGATTCAGAAATTACGAATTATTATCAGTAGTTAGTCCTAATAGAATTGCTCTAAATTCCTAACTTTTTGACTTTTTACGAGTTCATCAATCTTAATAGAGAGAAAAGGAGGTTTGACTATGAAACAGGGAAATTTTATTGCTGTAATTTTTTGTCTTTTTGGATTCCTGATGGTTCCTATTCTTACTATGGCCTGTCCCGAGTGCTCAGCGGAAGGGAAGACAGGTGTGATCGTAGTGGATGTCCAGGGGGACTTCACCACATGGAAGAAGGGGTCCTTAGCGGTTAATGGCACAGACAAGGCCTTTGTTGACAAGGTGGAAAAGGCCACTAAGGACCTCAACGGGAAAGGATTTATCATTTTCGGAACCCAGGACTGGCATCCCGCCGATCATGTATCTTTTTTCACCAATCATGACGGAAAAAAACCGTTTGAACTGATCAAGATCGATGGAAGGCCCCAGGTGCTCTGGCCGCCGCACTGTGTCCAGGGAACGGAAAACACCAGGATTCTGGTGGACAACAACCTCTTTCAGGCCGTCGTAAAAAAGGGACAAAATCCAAAGTATGACAGCTATTCGGGTTTCCAGGACGACGGCGGGGCCAAGACGGAGATGGACAAAATTTTAAAAAGGAACACCGTCCGAAAGGTGGTGGTCTATGGTATTGCCACCGACTACTGTGTCAAGGCCACGGCCATCGATGCCGCAGATGCCGGGTATAAGGTGATCGTGGTGGAAGATCTCTGTCGGGGCGTGGCGCCGGAGACCTCAAAAAAGGCCCTGGAAGAGATGAAGGCCAAAGGGATAACGGTCATGAAGGAACTGGATCTGAAGAAGATAAAGGACCTTTAAAAATCGAGTAATAGGGGAAAGCGGAGCATCGCCTCAAATGGGCGAGACTTCGCAATGCATGTTGACGGCCGGACATAAAGGTTGGTCATGGGATTTGAGCAAATAGGCAGGGGTATTTCAAGAATTGGTGCCGCGGATCAGGCGCGAGGCCGTACTCTTTTCAGCGAGGATGTCCCGCTTGACGACCCGCTGGTCCTTCGGG
>JABMQV010000406.1 GCA_013203065.1 Desulfobacteraceae bacterium
AGTGAATACATGCCAAAGCTCTCGCCCATGTCGGCGTTGAAATCAATATTCATTGTTTCTCCTTTCCTCAATGTGGTCATCATCCTTTAATCGAGAGACGGAATTGATCCATGACCACAGCGAAAATAAGCAGACAGCCCATAACCACCATCTGCATATACGAGCTAATATTCATCAGGTTCATCCCGTTTCGTATCAAGACAATGAGGATGGCCCCAAAAATGGCCCTTATGACCCCGCCCTCCCCGCCACGCAGGGAGACTCCTCCGATGACGGCCGCGGCGATGGACTCTAAGGGAAGGGCCGCCCCAAGATTTGGCTCTCCCGAAGCAACCCTCGCGGTCAGCATCACCCCGGCGATCCCGGTCAGGGTGCCGCATAGGACGTATGCCAGACATGTGTACTTCTTGACGGCTATGCCGGACAAACGGGCCGCCTCCAAGTTACCGCCCAAGGCGTAAAAATAGCGACCGATGCGGGTCCGGTTGAGCAGGATAGAGACCAGAACAACAATGACCAGTGTCACCAGCACCGGCACCGGCATTCCGTAGATTTTACCCACTCCCAGGGCCATGTTGAATTGATCAGGCAAGTTAAAAATAGGCACTCCACCGGATATCAGCAACGCCAGGCCGTGAATAACGGACATCATACCCAGGGTAACAACGAAGGGTGAGACTCTAAAAACGGCGATGGTAATCCCGTTGGCGAGACCCACTAAGGTGGCTGTGACAATACCGGCGACAATACCGGCAATTATGCCCGCGACCGGGGAAGCAATTGAGACCATGACGGTAGAAGAGACGATACTGGTCAATGCAATTGATGAGCCTACCGAAAGGTCAAATCCCGCACAAAGTATAGTCAACATCTGTCCCGCCGTAACAATGGCCAGGTATGTCGCCTGTCTGCCGACGATCAGCATATTTGAACCCGTCATGAAACGGCTTTCGGCCAGGCTGAATAGAATAATCAGGGCGAAAAGCAAAAACGGCAGGACCCCCACCTTGACAAATGTTCGTTTTAACCATTCCACTGATTTATTGTTCTCCCTTCGCCACGTTCGATCTGATATTCCAAGGATTGCTTAATCCGGAACCAGAGCCCGTATGCGTTCATGGGGGCCTAACTCCAAAGACGATTTCTCAAATAGAAGCTGCGGATTGTGGAAGCAGAAATCTCCTACCCGTGGGGCTTCTCATTGGTTCCGGCGTCCATCTGCACTAACCAAATCTGTATGATCATAGCCAAAGCAACTGCTCAAGAGTATTTCCTCTGTCGCCTCGGAGGCGGACATAATCAGGGTGTTGGTGCCGGCGTGCATGACCATGACCGTATGGCACAGGTTAAGTATCTCAGGAAGTTCGGAGGAAATAAAGATAACGACTGCTCCTTTGTCGGCCTGCTCTTTCAGGAAAAGATAGACGTCGTGTTTGGCACCCACATCAATGCCACAACTGGCTTCGTCAAAGATAAAGACCTTGATGTCCCGGGTCAATCCCCGCGAAAGCATAACCTTCTGTTGATTGCCACCGCTTAAGTAATTGATTGTCTGATCGATATTGGGTGGGCGAATATTCATTTTTTCAACAATTTTCCTGACCGTGGATTCTTCACGCTTAGCATCGATAAACCCGCGTCTCTCAAGAAGCGGGACTGACACAAGGGTTTGATTTTCCTTGACCGAACGGCAAAGGACCAAGCCCTCTTTGTGCCTGTCGGCCGGGAAATAGAGGATGCCCTGTTCAATGCATCGAGCTGGCTGGAGTTTTTCAAGAATCTGGCCGCAGAGCTTGATCCGCCCACCAGTGATCTCTTCCAAGCCAAAAACGGCCCGGCCAACTCTGGATTTTCCAGCCCCCACCAGACCTGCAATGCCAAATATTTCCCCGGCCCGCACCTCAAAGGTGATTTCATGGAGGCCGGTGGCCGTGGAAAGGCCCTCCACAGAAAGAACGGTTTCGCCCGGCGTGTTGGTAATGGTCGGAAAGATGTCTTCAAATTCCCTCCCGGTCATACGCGATATAAGGGTCCCCTCATCCGCCTCATCCATATCCAATGTGGCCACCAGCTGGCCGTCCCGCAGGATGGTGATGCGGTCACCAATCTGTTTCAGCTCATCAATTCTGTGGGAGATGTAGACAACACCTACCCCATCGCCGGTGAGCTTTTTTATCAGTTCAAAGAGTCGCCGGACTTCTTTATCGGTTAATGACGCGGTCGGTTCGTCCAGGATCAGAACAGACATACGGTGCTGGAAGGCCTTGGCTATCTCGACCATCTGACGCTCTGCCCGGCTCAGGTCTCCAACTTTGGCCATAGGGACCAGATCAAACCCCAGTTCCGCCAATGACCGTTCGCCCCTCTTAAGCATCGATTTCTTGTCCAACAACCCCCTTTTGACCAGCTCACTGCCAAGAAAGAGGTTCTCGACTACCGTCAATTGAGGCACCAGGCTGAATTCCTGATAAACCGCTGAAACCCCTGCCACCCTGGCATCGTAGGGATTACGAAACTCAACCTTAACCCCGTTTAGGTATATGTTTCCTTCGTCCGGCAGATATGATCCAGCCAATACTTTGTTTAGAGTCGATTTCCCGGCGCCGTTTTCACCAAACAGGACATGGACTTCGCCCGGAAGAAGGTCAAATGAAACCCTGTCGAGCGCCAATACGCCTGGAAATCGTTTTGTAATGTTTTCCGCTCTCAAGAGCAACTTAGCCATTACTGTTCCTTCTATGAGGTTCCGATGGACCCATGCTGAGCGGCCCATCGAAAACCTCAGCAGAAGATTGGGTATTATTTTTTGGGTTTGACCTTAAACTCCGGCCGGAATCCCTTGGTCCCAAACAGGAGCTCATAGGGGTACTGGTCCATATTGGCCTTTGTAATGGTGGGAATGAGCGGACCGGCTCGGAACGGAAAGTCTTTGCCCGGTTTTTCACCATTAAGTATGCGGACCATCATGTCCACGGCCATTTGGCCCTGAGTTACGGTCATATCTGAAGGGGCCGCCGCCACGAGGCCTTTTCCGATCTTGTCATAAAGGGGCGGAATGATGTAAGTGGAGACCACCTTGACTTCTTTTCTGCCCGCTTCGGACAAGGGACCCACTGCAGCGTCGGCAGCCACCGCATTACCCACTAAATAGTCAATCTTTGGGAAGGCCTGAAGCGTATCTTCGATAAGGCTAAGCTGCACGTTTTTTCCGGTATCTCCCCATTTGACCGCTAAGATATTCATCTTGCCCTTGAACTTCTTGATCGCCTCCTTAAACCCATCAAGGGTATCCGGCGCCCAACCAGACCCGGCCGGACCGGGCAGGAAAACAACATTGACATTTGCCTTGCCCTTAGCATCCTCCACTACGAACTCTCCGGCATGGTAACCCATGTCATAAAAAGAGACCAGAGATTTGGCCACGATTGCTGGGGCTTGAATGTCATTAATCACCTCAATAACCGGAATACCTTTCTTAACGATCTCTCCCACCAGTGGATCAAGTCCTGCATAGGAAATGGAGGCCAATATAATTCCGTCAACCCCTTGCTGGGACAGATTCTCTACCTGGTTGACCTGCTTGCCCAACTCTGTATACCCGCCGGCAGCCACCAATTGAATGCCTACGCCCAAACGTTTGGCCTCGGTAATGATGCCGTAGTTCACAGCCAACCAGTACGGGTCCTTCAAATGGGGAAAAGAGACACCGATGGTATAAGGTTTATTGGCCTTTGTGGGCGGAACCCACTCTTCCAGCTTGGGACCTGCCAGGCTTGCGGCAGGTCGGCCCGGTTTCTTCTGTTTGGTGTCATATGTTCCATAATAGCTGTTCACCTTGACCGGCCACCACGGTTTGTCATCCGCCAGGCACAGGCCTGAGTTGAGAACAAAGATGACCCCTGCGACCAGTATCAGCGCTTTCGTTAATTTGTCAGGTTTAAAAGAAAATTTTTTCATAACAAATTTCTCCTCTCTTTTTTTGGGTTAACGGTTGATTGCTTCTTTAAGGGCTCGGCAAAAAATACCTTCAATACCCGGGCGGGGCAGCCCATCTTCACGTCATCTTTCTCCGCTCAATCGGCTTGAAGAAATCTAACATAAATCTGAGCGCCAATTCTGCTAAGTTACTTCTTTCTGAGCCCTAACCATGACCGTAAAATGCGCCCTTGGCCGCGCCATGCCTGCTGTAAGTCTAC
>JABMQV010000407.1 GCA_013203065.1 Desulfobacteraceae bacterium
GATTAAGAGTATGAATAGAAAAACAAATTTCAAATGTAACAGTTATTTCATCCTCAATTCCTAAATCCAAAATAGTGCATAAACCGGGTTTTCGTTCAGGCACTAAATAGATGATGGCATGAAATATCAAATATATTTTAATCCATTTCGCAAAAATACCGCTCAGCATTATCTTTTACCGAGCAGTATTACAATTATGTCATCTGTGAGTAATAACCCAATTGAATTGAATATTCTTACGAGAAGGTAGACCCCTCATATAAAGTTGCCAGCAATTGCTGCTAAACGGACAGGTAGCGGCGTTGGATTTCTTCATCTGCCAGGATTTCCTGGGCGGGTCCGAAAGACTGAATTCGTCCCTCATCCATGACATAGGCCCTTTGCGAGATGCTGAGGGCCATTTCCATGTTCTGCTCCACCAATAGAATGGTTACACCCTCACTGTTGATAGTTTGGATCATTTCGCCAATGAGTTCGACCAATACAGGCATGAGGCCTTCGGTGGGCTCATCAATGAGCATGACATCAGGGTCGGTCACCAAGACTCGAGCGATCGCTAACATCTGCTGCTCCCCACCGCTGAGACTGGCGCCCTCCTGGGTGAGACGGTCCCGCAACACTGGGAAATATTGGCTCACTCGATCGATCATTTCCTCTTCGCGGTCGCGGTTCTTGCTTTTGAGCAATGCGAGCTTGAGGTTCTCGCGCACTGACAATCCGGGGATTATGCGTCGCTCTTCAGGTACATAGGAGATTCCGCGCTGGACGACCAGGTGAGTCGACAGTGCGCTGATGTCCTCATCTTTAAATAAGATCCGGCCAGAACTAACCGGGGTAATCCCGAGGATGCTTTTGAGCGTGGTTGTTTTGCCTGCCCCATTCCGACCCACCAGCGTAACTATTTCGTCCGTGTCTATCTCTAAAGAGACATCTTGCAGGACGTGACTCAATCCGTAATAGGTATCTATGTTTTCCACCCTTAGTAACATGTTCGCTCCCATAGTTAGTGTCTAAACGAAAAATCCTAGTTTTCGTTCAGACACTAGTTAGACTTTCACACCTCCCAGATAAACCCGTCGCACTTCTTGGTTCGCACGGATCTCGTCAGGGCTTCCTTGTGCGAGAAGCCTGCCATAGTGCAGCACCGTGATTTTGTCCGATACTTCCATGACTACCTTCATTTTGTGTTCTACCAGGATGATGGTCAGGTTCTGGCCGATTTTCTTGATGAGTTCAATAACTTGTCTGGTTTCCGTCGGGGCAAGCCCGGCCGTAGGTTCATCGAGAAGTAGTAGCTTTGGCCGGGTAGCTAAGGCAATGCCTATCTCGAGGCGTTTCTGATGGCCGTGAGACAATTTGGCTGCGACCTCGTCTCTGAATTCTGCAAGACCTATCTGTTCCAAAATGTCCAGAGCCTGGTCCACTACCTTTTCAAGAGATAATGCCCGGGACCAAAAATTGAAGGTGGTGAGCCGGGACTGAGCAGCTACGCGGATGTTCTCCATGGCTGTTAACATGGGGAAGATGTTGGTAATTTGATAAGCCACGGCGATTCCGCGATGGGATATGGCAGTCTGGGATAAATCGGTTATATCTTGCCCATCAAAGATGATGTTGCCCCCTGTGGGCTTGTAATCGCCGGAGATAAGCTTGAAAAAAGTGCTTTTGCCAGCCCCGTTAGGTCCAATGATGGATTGCAGATCGCCTTCTTTTACCTTAAAGCTCACATTGTCTACGGCAGCAAGACCACCAAACTTCTTAGTAAGGCTTGTTGTTTTGAGGATTTCTGTCATTGAGATCCCAGCCTCCTTAGCCCTTTTTGCGGGTTGCCAATTCTTTAATAGTGCCCCATATCCCGCTGGGGAAAAATAGCACGCACAACACGAAAATCGTTCCCAAGAATATCATCCAGTTGCGCGTCAGGGCACTCAACACGTCTTCCAGAAAAAGAAACACGCCGGCCCCGATAAACGGGCCAATAAAGGTACCCATTCCGCCAAGAAGCGTCATCATGACCACCTGTCCCGAGGTGATCCAATAAAGAGTGTCAATCCCGACGAAATGTAAGTACAACGCGTAGAACCCGCCGGCCAGACCTGAGATGGCTCCGGATATAATGAACGCCAGCCATCGCACATTAGATGTGTCATACCCGCAGCTCCTGGCCCGCGGTTCATTTTCCCGCACCGCCTGCAACACATGCCCGAAAGGTGATTGCAATATCCTGTTAAGCGCGAGGAGAGATAAAACCACAAATAAAAGCACAAAGTAGTAAAATCGCAGCGGGGACTGGATGTCGATGGAAAATCCGGGTAATGAAACCGGAACAGCCGGAATGTTGCGTAAGCCGTTATCTCCCCCGGTAAGGTCGACCCATTGAAATGCGATGAAAAAGAGGAGTTGGGCGAAAGCCAGGGTGAGCATGGCGAAATAAATACCCCGGCGTTTTATGCAAAAATAGCCCAGGACAAGAGCCGTTATTGCGCCCATGCACAATGCGGAAAAGAGGCCAAACCATATATTTTCCCAAAGTCGGATAAGCACAATCCCAAAGGTGTATGCTCCCATTCCAAAATAGGCTGCGTGGCCGAAGGAGAGCATTCCAGTATAACCCAGGCAGACGTTGTAACCCAAGGCAAAAAGCCCCCAGATAATAATCAGTGTGGCGAGGGACTTGTACGGGACAATGAAGGGAAGAATAACTAAAAAGGCGATTGTGAATGCCAAAGGATACCGAGTGACTACCCCGACCACCCTCTGCAATAGAGATTGATTGCGAACCTCTCCCAGTTGCTTACTATCGGTAATTTCTAACTCAGCCATTTCTTTTCCCCTCCCGGGCCTGGTTATTCCAACAAACCTGCCCTGCCGAAAAGACCGCTGGGCCGTATCAATAAAACCACCGCCATCACGAGAAAAATGACGATATCAGCAAACTGGGGGTAAAACAGGGTGGTTATGCCAATGGCCTGCCCCATGATTATTCCGGAGAGTATGGCGCCTTTCAGACTTCCCATGCCACCAACTACCACCACAACGAAGCATTCAACCAGCATAAAATGGCCCATCTCCGGGTACACACTCCGGATAGGTGATGCCAATACGCCCGCGATACCTGCCAGGGCCGAACCGATAGCAAAGACAAGCCACCATATGCGATTCATGTCAATACCCAACGCGCGGACCATGAGCGGGTCTCGAGTTCCGGCCCGGATTATCAGCCCCA
>JABMQV010000408.1 GCA_013203065.1 Desulfobacteraceae bacterium
CCCTAGTATTTCTCCAATGGAATTTCATGAGTAAATTCCAATCCTTCAACAACATGTCCCGGTGAATCAGCATGGGTGGAACAATGCATAACCGTTGTTGTTTTTTGCGACAGCACGCCGGACTTGGCCATATAATGCATACGTTCAATCTTGACATCCTCGAAATATGGCCATAACGGTGTTTTATCCCCAAACGGATGGCTCAAGTCTACCAATACTTCCTTTCCCATTTATTGCCCCCTTATCTAAATTCATTTTTTTAGCTAAAAAGGCGTTCGTTATTGGGACGTCTTTTGAGAACTAAATAACCCGGAGGAAAGGAGGATGTCCATGATTTTTTATGGAAGAACCGGGGCGTCCCCCAGCCACTCGCATTGCGCCCTTAGGGCTTGAAAAAGGGTTATCAAAAAGATAGACTTGGTGTAAGGGTGCACTGACACAAAAGAGTTTTGGAATATCGGCCCGGGGAACATTGACTTTGGGGAGGTGTTGGCTTTGGGGTCCAATTATGGAAAACTCATCAAAGAGAACCTTTCGAGACTCTTTTCTCAGTTGCCCGATGACCTGGAAGACCTGCTCGGGGGAGAAAGGCGAAATGATCATTTTTGTTTTCGTGCCTTTGGTGAGGAGTGCTGTATCCGACCTGACAGGATCACCTTGTCAGATAAACCAGTGGAGGCCCCAAGGGGCCTCCTGGTGTCCCTTTATGCCATAAATACCAACCCGGAGCCAATTCAGCTGGAGCCCTTAAAATCATTCAAGGATTTGCCCGGGAGCATGCCCTACCAGGGTGCCTTTAGGGTCAATAGCGAGCAGGTACTTGTCCCCCATGTCCTCCTGATCAGGGGAAAACAGAAATGTATTACAGAGGTTTTTGGCGGTCAGGGCGGCGACCAGGGAGCTGGCGGAGACTTTGGGTTTGTGCTCTATCCGCTTCCCAAAATCGCCCTCTGCTATATCTTTTACCTCCCCGATGATGAGTTCCCAGCATCCGCCACTTGTCTTTTTTCGGCCAATGCCTTATCTTTCATGCCGCTTGACGGACTGGCCGACGTGGCAGAATACACCTCAAGGGGGATCCTTCGATTGATAGGCGTCCGATCCTGATAAAGGGGAAAATCGGAAATTGAAAATCGAAGATTGATGAGGCCCGCTTCGCCCTTTGACAAACAGGCAATGATCGTATCTGCTTATCAACCCTATTTTGCTCCCTTTCCGGGCTTTTTTCAAAAGGCCCTGCGTTCAGACACCCTTGTTCTTATGGACTCGGTCCAGTTCCCCCAGGGCACCACCTGGTTGGGCAGAAACCGCTTCAAGAATGACCAGGGTACACTCTGGATGACCGTGCCCGTATGGAAAAAGGGACTGGGGCTTCAGAAAATCAATAAGGTCAGGATCTGCCATGAGGGTCGTTGGGCCATGAAACACCTGGCCAGCCTGAAAACCGCCTATGCCAAGGCCCCGTTTTTTGAGGATCACCTTCTATTCCTTGAACGGGTCTTTAACGAGAGGGTCGAAAGGTTGGTGGATCTCAACATTAGAATTATTGGGTACCTTATGGCGCAACTTGGGATTTCCGCCGAAATATGTCTGCTCTCGGAACTGGACATCGATGCAAGGGAACCCCGCCTGTCCCTTGAGGTCTGTAAGAAACTGCGAGCGACTCATTTCCTGGCACAGGCAAGCGCCAAAAGATATCTAAACAAAGAGGCGTTTCAAGGGCTTGGCATTGGGCTACAATTCTTCACCCCCAAGCCTCCCGTTTATCCCCAATTGTGGGGAGGGTTTGTTCCAAATCTTTCCGCGTTTGATCTCCTTTTCAACTGCGGACCTAAAGCACAGAAAATTGTCGCGAAAGGATGAAGGTTGTTTGTCTTAAAAAACATGGGCGATCAAAAAGGACCCTTGTGGAAAGGGCTTATATCCCAGAGCATCACCAGGCCCCAGGACCTGCCGGAATCCTTCGAGATAGATGCCCCTGGGCTTGAGGACGTGGTTTCCCGTTATCCCATGCGGATCAACCCTTACTATCTGAGCCTGATTAAGACCAGGGGAGACGCTATTTACAGACAGTGCATCCCTGAACTCGATGAACTCGTTGATCAAAGGGGGATTGAGGATCCCCTGAACGAGGAGGGGCACTCCCCGGTCCCCGGGCTGACACACAGGTATCCGGATAGGGTTCTATTCCTCGTCTCCTCTCGCTGTCCGGTATACTGCAGATTCTGTAACAGGAAGAGAAAGGTTGGCAGCGCCTCTATGGTGACCGAGGAATCGATCAGGGAAGGGATTTTATATATTAGAAGTCAAAAGGAGATAAGAGATGTCCTCCTTTCAGGCGGAGACCCCCTGCTGCTTGAGAACAAGGAATTGTTTCACATCCTGACCGAGGTCCGCTCTTTGCCCCATGTGGAGATTATTCGGATCGGTACGAGGGTCCCGTGTACATTGCCCCAAAGGGTGACACCGCAACTTGCAGAGGTTTTGAGGAAATTTCATCCCCTTTACATCCTTACCCATTTTAATCATCCTGATGAGGTTACGCCTGATGCCGCTCTTGCCTGCGCAAGACTTGCCAATGCAGGCATCCCATTGGGGTGCCAGACCGTCCTTCTTAAAGGTGTAAATGATGACCCGTTGATCATAAAAAAACTGATGCAGAAATTGTTATCAATCCGGGTGCGGCCCTACTACCTCTTCCAGCCTGACCTTGCAAAGGCGACCGCCCACTTCTGGACCCCCCTCAGAAAGGGCCTTCAAATCATGGCCGGCATGCAGGGCCATACCTCAGGGCTTTGCATGCCCCATTTTGCAATCGATCTTCCCGGGGGCGGGGGTAAGGTCCCGCTTCTTCCGGAATATGTTAAAGGTGCGGATAGCGACAGCCTCCTGATAAGAGACTATCTAGGTAGAAAACACCGCTACCCCCTCTGTAGTGAGCCTGAATTGAATGAAAGCTGGCACAAGAAAGGAGAAGAGCTATGATCAGAATAGTCTGCCTGGGTGGTGCGGGGTCTGTGACCGGGTCCTGTTACCTCGTAGAAAACCCGCAGGGGAAAAAGATGCTTGTTGACTGCGGTCTTTTTCAGGGCGGGAGACAGATGGAGGAGCGCAACTGGGAAGCGTGGGGTTTTGATCCAAAGGAGGTAGAGACCCTTTTCCTGACCCACGCCCATATCGACCACAGCGGAAGGATCCCAAAACTGGTAAAGGATGGGTTTGAGGGAAGAATCATAACCTCACCTCCCACGGCAGAACTATGTGAAATCATGCTCCTGGATTCCGGTCATGTACAGGAAATGGATGCAGAATGGCAGACCAGGAAAAATAAGCGCCGGGCGGGAAAGGAAGTCTACCCCCTCTATACCGTCGAGGAGGCGAAGGCCAGTTTGAAGTTTCTAAGCCCCGTGGGGCGCGACCAGATAATCACGGTTGAACCGGGCATCAAGGCCCGGCTTAGAAACGCAGGACACATACTGGGTTCTTCTATTCTTGAATTATGGGTGGGAGAGGGCAATGAGACCATAAAGATCGTCTTCTCAGGGGATTTGGGTAAGAGCGATCAGTTGATCGTACAGGATCCCCATGAAATATTTGACGCCGACTATCTTTTTCTTGAGTCCACTTACGGAAACAGGAAGCATCATTCGTTTGAACAGAGCAAGGAGGAACTTCTGGAAGCAATCCGCTACAGTGCTTCACAAGGGGAAAAAGTCATCATACCCGCCTTTGCGGTGGAAAGGACACAGGAGATTCTTTATATCTTGGGCGAGTTTTATCGGAAGGGCCTGATTAAGGAGATCCCCATCTATTTGGACAGCCCCCTGGCCATCAAGGCAACAGAGATTTTCAGAAAGAACAGGAAATACTATGATGAGGAGGCCCAGGCCATTGTGGACAAAGGCTATGACCCCTTTGACATGCCGACCCTTCACTTTACCCCCGCAACAAGAGAGTCCATTGCCATAAATGAGAGAACGGGGCCAGCCATCGTGATTGCCGGGAGCGGTATGTGTACCGCGGGACGGATTAAACATCACCTAAAACACAATCTCTGGCGCAAAGGCGCAAGCGTAGTCATCGTGGGGTTCCAGGCCAAGGGTACCACGGGCCGTAAGATCGTTGACGGGGCCAAAGAAGTCAAGATATTCAGGGAAAATGTCGCCGTGAGGGCCAAGGTGTTCACGATTGGCGGATTTTCTGCCCACGCCGACCAGGCCGATCTCCTCGAGTGGGTCTCCCACTTTGAGTCCAGCCCCCGCGTCATTGTGACACACGGGGAACCAGAGGCCAGCAAGGCCTTGGCAAAAGAGATCCAGGAACGGTTTAATTTGATCGCCCACATTCCAAAATGGAAGGAACGACTTATTCTCAGACCCAAAGAGGTAACCTTTGAGGGGCCTGAAGAGATAGAGACACTGCCCGACGTCAAGACGGCAATGCTAAACACCATCGTCGATCTGGAAAGGGAGTTGGATATCTTGAAGAGACGAATAAAGTCCGGTGAACTGGAAGGCAAGATTGGAGCGGACGAGACGGATAGGCTTGCCTACATAAAGGAGGAACTGCAGGCAACACTGCCTTCGGGGTAATTTGGCTCATGGAGTGTTGGATTACTGGAGTGTTGGAGAGCTGCTAAATAACCTTGAACAGGGACGATGTAGCGTACAAAACAGTTCTTGTTCTGGAAAAAATAATGGCCTTCTACGATGTTCCAATACTCCCTACTCCACGACTCCAATACTCCATCCCCTAATCCAAAGCCAGAAAGGTGTTGGGATCCAATCTTACGCTGGCATCTGAGATTGTGGGGGTGTCATGGTCTTTTAAGAGCCTCAAGAAGACCCCCGTGGGCTCGGGCTGTAACTGAATGATAAGGCTGAAGAGATCATCCAATTCATGACATGGATAGGGTATACCCCTTTCATTGGTCTGGGTAACATGGCGGTGAGATCGGGCGGAGAGCCAAATCTCAAGCTGGAACTCCTCGGCAATTCCCTGGAGGCCTTCGAAAATAATCCTTTCGGCCTTTTCAAAGTCAAGGCCATCCACAATCAGGGCATTGGGTCTGAACTCCAGATTTTCAGTCAAATTCATTAGGTTGGTTCGGAGACGGTCCACGTCAAAACTCTGATTTAGGTAGGCAAGGATCATCCTGTTTCTATCAATCATCATCCGAAGTTCATCCCCATCCGTGAAGCCTAAGGCCTGGACAAGATCACGATAGATGACGTCATAGAAAGACATCACCTTTTCCGGCCCCTCTTCGAGGGAAATGTGAACGAGCCTTTCCTTTCGAAAGATCTTATCAAATGCGATATGTATCAAGCAGGCGGTCTTTCCTACCCCGGCCCGTGCAATAAGAACCCCCAGGTTTCCCGGGCCCAACTCCTTCCTCGATGACTTCTCAAGTATCCTTAACGGACTGACCGAAATAAAGTCCTTCATGATTTCCCCTCTCCCTTTGCTTTTTTCCGGATTTCAGATTTCAGTTCCTCTGCTATGGATCCAGGGACCTTGGCATATCTTGAAAACTCCATGGTGAACTCTGCCTTGCCCTGTGTCAGAGACCTGAGGGTAGTGGCGTAGCCAAACATCTCTGCCAGCGGGACCTCCGCGTCGATGGTTGTTAACACTCCGTCCTCCGTAGAACTTGTGATGAGCCCCCTCCTTTGATTGATGGAAGCCATCACATTTCCCTGAAACTCTGAAGGTCCTTCCACAGACACCTTCATCACAGGCTCGAGTATGACAGGTTTGGCCTTCATATAGACCTGTTTAAAGGCGCCCACTGCCGCAGCTCTAAATGCCCTCTCAGAAGAATCCACACTGTGCGACTTGCCATCATTGACAACCACCTTCATGCCAAGGACCGGAAACCCGATCAATTGACCCTTTCCGAGACAGGTCTGGAACCCCTTGTCCACGGCAGGTATGAATTCTGTGGGTATGACCCCGCCCTTTACGTGGTTGACAAATTCGTATGCCCCGCTCTCGGAAGGTTCCATGAACCCTGCCACCCGTCCGAATTGACCGGCCCCGCCTGTCTGTTTCTTGTGGATGTAATCAAAAGACGCCATCTTTGTTATGGCCTCCCTGTAGGCCACCTGCGGAAGGCCGGTGCTCACCGCCGCATCAAACTCCCGCTTCATCCTCTCCACATAGACCTCCAGGTGCAGTTCCCCCATCCCCGAGATAATCGTCTCGCCCGATTCCTGATCCACATGAGATCTGAAGGTTGGGTCCTCCCTCGTAAACCGATTCAAGGCCTTTGACATGTTACCTTGAGCCTTGTTATTCTCCGGGGTTATGGTCAGCGAGATGACGGGTTCCGGGACGAACATGGAAGACATGCTGTAGTTCAAACGGTCATTGGTAAAGGTATCCCCTGAATAGCAATCGACACCGAATAGGGCCACAATATCCCCTGCACGGGCCTCGGTCACATCCTCCATCTGGTCTGCATGCATCCGGACCAGCCTCCCCACCTTGAGCTTCTTCCGTGTCCGGGTTATGAGCAAATTATCCCCCTTGCCGATGGAACCCTGATAGAGCCTGAGATAGGTCAACTGTCCGTAGCGCGTGACCTCCAGTTTGAAGCCCAGGGCCACGACAGGGGAATCCGGGTTGCACTCGAGGGGTACCTCTTTTCCCTTCTGATCCAAGTCAATGGCATTGTTCTTTACGTCCGTTGGCGCAGGGAGATATGTGTTCACACCATCCAGCAATGACTGAACACCAATGTTCTTATAGGCCGCGCCCAGAAACACGGGAGTTAGTCCCCTGGATACGGTGCCCTTTCTCACCGCCTCATAAATCAGATCTTCCGTAACCTCATCTTCCAAAACAGCCTCCATCAGGTCATCGGAAAACATAGAGGCGGCATCCAGCAGTTCCTCTCTTCTTTCCTTGGCCTCTTCGATGATGTCGGAGGGGATGGCTCCCTCCCTGATTTCCTCTCCGCTGGGCCCCTCAAAATAGAAGGCCTTCATCAAGACCAGGTCAACTACACCGGAGAATTTTCCTTCCAGGCCAATGGGGATCTGCATAAGAACGCCGTTCAGGTTCAATTTCTCCCGCAGCTGCTCCAACACCCTGTAGGGGTCTGCACCGGAGCGGTCACACTTGTTGATAAAGACAATTCGAGGCACTTCATAGCGGTTCATTTGTCTGTCTACGGTTATGGACTGGGATTGAACACCTCCCACCGCGCAGAGGATCAATATGCCCCCGTCCATGACCCTCAGGGCCCGCTCAACCTCAATGGTAAAGTCCACATGGCCCGGGGTATCAATGATGTTTATCCTGTGGCCCTTCCATTCACAGTGGGTGGCCGCCGATGCAATGGTGATCCCCCGCTCCTTTTCCAGCTCCATGGAATCCATGGTGGCGCCCACCCCATCTTTCCCTTTGACCTCGTGGATGGCGAAGATCCGTTTGGTGTAGTAGAGGATTCTTTCCGTCAGGGTAGTCTTGCCTGAATCTATGTGTGCGCTGATACCAATGTTTCTCAAGTTCTGAATTTGATCATTCATCTAAAGACCTCTGTCTGCCTGGCAGTTCACAGTTTCGTTTTGCTGATTCCAAAGTCAATCACCACCCCCAAAAATGGGGGCTTCACGTTTTGCACTTTCTCCCGGTCTTGAACAAAGCCCTGCAGGGATCGCCCAAGCGGGCCGTTTGACGCAATAAGAACAAAAAGAGGGTCTGCTCAGGCAAACCCTCTCTCAAAATACAATATTTTTGCAAGGATTAAAAACAAAATGCTTATGTTTCTTGTATAACACAGGGAGGCCTATGGGTCAAGTCAAAAAAGCGGCTTGAAATATTTTTCATCCGACGTTAGAATCTTTGATCGTAACTTCGCCGCAAGATGTGAAGATGTTTTATTGAAGTTATCCCATGTGAATCATTGGCGATAGGTTTCTCCCGCTTTGGGCGGGTTCTTTGACAGGTGTCA
>JABMQV010000409.1 GCA_013203065.1 Desulfobacteraceae bacterium
AAGCTTGCGCCGGCAAAAATTGATTCTTAAGTTGAGAAACTCATAAAATAATAGACGTCCCCCTCTCCGTCCTCAAGCAGAATGGGCAGCTTTCGACAATGCACCGCCATTTTCAGACCGGAAATCGGTGAGGATTCATAACTGTGAGTCGGAAATTTCAAATTGAAGTTTACAAAGAAAAGTATTCAACTCCAGTACTCATAATTCCAACCGACGTTCCCGCCTTCCACTTCCGATCTTTTCCCGTTTTTTCCTATTTTTGCCTGTTCTGGAGAGATTTTCTCACACAAATTCACACACGGATTTGTGGGATATCGGGTGAAACGCTTCGCTGAGAAGACATTTTTGTTTGACATATTCGTTGTTTTTATTTATATTGTTGTCCAAACGGACAACTTGAATATTTGAGGCAACAATGGGCATCGAACTGGAGATACTTGATTACCTGGAGAATCATATAGGAGATCTCATCCCTGTTCAAGGGATAAGTATCCGTTTTGAGGCTCCGCGCTCCGAAGAGAAAGCGTGGCGACCGGATTTCATGGCCCGTGTCTCTTACAAAAAACTGCAATTCAGATTGATCGGGGAAATCATTGCGCAGCAGAGTTCTTCGATGTTCAAGGCAAAACTATCCCTTCTGAAATCCCATACCGGCAAAGATGAGGGCTTAGTCCCGCTTGTGGTGGCGAAATACTTGAGCCCTGACCGAAGGAAGCGATGTCAGGAAGAGGGCGTCTGCTTCCTGGACCTCTCGGGCAATGTCTTCCTGAAATATAACGGCTTGTATATAGAACGTATCGGCTTTCCCAACCGCTTTCCCGAAAAAAGAAGGGGAAGAGGTCCTTTTTCCGACAAGGCATCGCTCATTCTCAGGGCGGCTTTCTCGGATATTGAAAAAGTATGGGGGGTTCGGGAACTTGCCAAATCCATTAGACTCGATCCCGGTTTTGTCTCCCGGATGGCACAGGAGCTTGAACAGAGGAACTACATTTCCCGCGTAGATTCTAAGCTGAAACTGAGAGAGCCAAACAGTCTTCTGGAGGACTGGGTCCGGGAATACGACTACAAGAGAAATCAGGAAGTGCGATACTTCTGTCTGGCAAAAGGCCCGGAGGAAATAATAGATAAACTGGTCGCCGCCCGGATACCGGATGACATTCAATACGCACTCGGGCTTCATGCAGGGGCCAGTCTCCTAGCCCCATACGCCGTCTACAATGAGGTTCATATCTATATCCAAAATAAGGGCAGTATCGACTGGTTTGTGGAAACGTTGAAGGTGAGGGAGGCCGGAGAGGGGGCCAATCTCGTATTCCTGTTGCCTTATTACAAGCATTCGGTCTTTTATTATAAGCAAAGAATCAGGAACGTGTGGGTGGTTTCGGACCTCCAGCTCTATCTTGACCTGTACAACTACCCCATCCGGGGCCTGGAGCAGGCCGAGCATCTCTATGAGAAACGCCTGAAACACATCATCGAGGGTTGAAAGGCTTCCATGCCTGAAGATTTCAAAGCCGGGTTTCTAAAGGCCCTCTGGATTCTCAGGGACTATCTATCCGTGATTGTTATTGGAGGTGGATGGGTTCCCCTCCTGTACTATCATTATCTCCTGGCAGACAAATCCAGAAAGCCCATCAGGACACGGGATATTGATCTCCTTGTAGACATTCACGTTCCCATGGTCGGCGACAAAACAGTGGACCGGTTGCTCCTGGAGGCAGGCTTCAAGCCAACATTCAGAAGCTCAGATACCCCTCCGGTAGTACACTATGAGGGCACCATTGATGGAGAGGAGGTTGAAATAGAATTTCTGACGGATCAGCGAGGGGCCATGGATGACATCGTCATTGAGGTCCAGCAAGGGCTCCATGCAGAGGCATTGAGATCACCGGAAGGCCGCTCAAGAAAAGGAACAAGGTCTTCATCAATGGCTATGCCATGGGTCTTCCCAAAAAACATGGATGCATCCCTTTGTAAGATAATGTGGAAACGACTTTCAACGTCAACCGATTTCCCTTGACTTTCCCTTTATCTTCAATATCATACTCTCTGGTTAACAACTGAACCCTGAACCTATTTTCCAAAGATCCTCCATGGACACACACCTCAAAATGGGCCCGCCCATCTCCTGACAGGACGCTTTTTCCTGTTGGGAGTAAATTCATTCTGAAAAATCCGGAATTTTGAATCGAAAAAACCGTGTAAATGGGGTCTCTCGAAGAGGGATTGCAGATGAGTCAAGAGTGGACTTGGCTCATTTCATTCAAATAGTATCTCAGCCACTTCTTGTAAAGAAAATGGGCACTTTTGGAGACTGCTTTATTCTTCAGATGTGCATCATAAAGGACCTTTATATTTGAGGGAATCTGTTTCATGCGCGATTAAA
>JABMQV010000410.1 GCA_013203065.1 Desulfobacteraceae bacterium
ATTCTCCCCTGAGGACTCTCAGGGTGATATCTCTTAATGCGGCATTAGGACCGAAGTCTTTAAACAGATGAAATAGCTGAATCACTTTCGCCCATCGGTTGTAATGTGACCCTAGCCGCCGCGCCGAGTCGAACCCTTTGAGAATGCATTGCTGGGCCTGACCCCGGCTGTTGGTCAAGCTGGCCGGCCTCTGGTTCGTAGGACGAGCCTACGCCTCGGGGAGAAGTTGGATTGATCGTTGCAAGGAAATTCAATACATTTGGGACGTGTGATCACCAACCAGGAGATAGCCGGCAACATAGCGTCAATATTCCCCCATGCTTCTCAGCAACTGGGCCTTGGCCAAATGGTAATCATAATATGCGGTGAAATTATTTACCCGAGCCCTTGTCAGATATCTCTGGGCATCGACCACTTCGGTGGAGGTGCTCACCTGGGCCTTGTAACGTTCCTCGCTCACTCGCAGGTTTTCTTCACCCTGCTCGACGGCCTTCTGTGATATTGGAATGTTTTTCTCTGCTTGTTCCAAGTTCAAGACGGCATCCTTGATTTGAAGCTGTATCTGATCCTCCAGGGCCATCTTCGTCTTTATCAGTTCTTTCTTGAGGCTATCCTGTTCTTTGACCGCATAATAGGTCTTCCCCCACTCCCAAAATGTCCATGACAAACCAGCGGTAGCCTGCCACTCGTCCGCCTTGTGAAGATCGCTGCCTGACACATCAGGCGTGTCTCCCTCCTTTACATAGTCAAACGCCAGCACAACTTCGGGGTAGATCTTGCTTTTTGCCAGCCTGATCTGTTGGTCCGCCTGAAGAATATTGATTTCAACGATTTTCATTTCGGGCCGGTTCTTGAGTGCCTTCTGCAAATATTCCTGGAAATTTCCACGTTCGGGTTTGGGAACCAGGATATCCTCCACCGCCACCTTGGCATTAACAGGCCTTGACAAAACCGTATTGAAGGATGAACGGGACAGCTGGGTGGCATTCTTGGCCACTATCACATCGCGCTGCGCATTCCCAAGGTTTACCTCTGATTGCAGGAGATCGTTTATGGGGGTCATTCCCACCTCATAGAAACTACGAGCTACCTTGACATGCGATTCCAGGGCTTCTACTGCTTTATTGAATGATTCCAAAGCCTTATCCGACGCTAGAATTTCAAAATAAGCCTGCTTCACCTTCAGGGCGAGGTTAAGCTTTTCCAGTTCTATCTCCATCTTTGACTGGTCAATACCCAGCTCTGCAAGCCTGTAAGTACTTATTAGAGCAAACCCGGTAAAAAGGGGCTGTATAACGGAGCCTTGCCATCTGTAATTGTCCCGGGTCCCAACGGTGAGATCCTGGAGGTATCGTATTTTTCTATCCGCGCCCAACCGGGTGTAGCCATAGTTCATGCTCAGTTTTGGCAGAAAATCGGCCCTGGCCCGGTTTTTGACAGAGGTTGCCTGGTCAAATTTTTCCTGTTTTGCCTTTAGCGCCCAGTTATTGGCCAGGGCTTCTGCGACACCTTCCTGCAATGTATAGACCTTTGTTTCCTGTGCACCTCCCCCGGCTGGTTGAAAACCCAGGAATAAGAAGAATAGCGACCAAAACAAGATCAATGAAGTTTTTGACTTCATCACCTTCTCCTCCATTTTCATTATCAGTGAATCCGCATGTATTGAGGATTCCGCAGAAATCATCATTTGAGACGGCACATGACCTTCGCCCTTGCGGGACCGATGGATTTTTTACGAAATCGTCATGTATTCCTTAGAACACACGTTGAGAGATGTCAATCCAAACTTAGCCTTGGGTATCTGGTTTTTGGCCCTTCTCCCACACCGAGTCCTAACCCTTTGGGCTTGACCATTTGAGCGCCTGAAAGTATAGGATCAGAAGTGAAAATTAGAGCAGGTATTGAGACATCTCTGGAAATTCGGAGGGACAGCCCATGAATGAACAGCCCCTTGGAACGATGCGATCAAGTGCCCGGGAGATATTCGAGAGATCCGTTGAGGCGGTAGATCCCTACAAGGCGGTAAAACGATTCGTGCGGAGAGAGGGAAACAGCTTGTCTTTAGGGATAAGAGACCGGACCACAGACCACTTTGATCTGAAAAGATACGACCGTGTCTGGCTGGTGGGAGGAGGGAAGGCAACTGCACCCATGGCAAGAGCCATGGAAGAACTCCTGGGAGAGAAAATTGAAACGGGTATGATAAACGTAAAATACGGTTTTACCGATAGGCTTGGTATTACGGAGATCACCGAGGCGGGTCATCCACTGCCGGATCAAAACGGCGTGGACGGGACAAGAAAGATCCTTGATTTGCTCAAGGATGCAGGTGAAGGGGATCTTATCTTTTCCCTCATATCGGGAGGGGGGTCTGCCCTCCTGACACAGCCGGCCGGAAATATTTTGCTTTCGGAAATGCAGGAACTGACCAAAAAATTGCTTGAGTGCGGCGCCAGTATTGATGAAATAAACACCGTCAGGAAACACATCTCGTCTTCCAAAGGCGGACAGATGGCAAGGACGGCCTTTCCGGCAACAACAATAAACCTGATGCTCTCGGATGTTGTGGGAGACAAGATCGACGTCATTGCCTCCGGGCCTTTTACACCTGACAGCTCCACTTTTGAAGATGTATTTCAGATCCTAAAAAAATACAATCTGAAGGGGATCCCCCCGGCCATCCACGAGCACCTTGAGGCAGGGATAGAAGGGCGAATCCCTGAAACCCCCAAGGAAGAGGAGGCCACATTTGATCGCGTCTTCAACTATATCATCGGGAGTAACATACTGGCCCTGGAGGCCGCGAGGGAAAAGGCCCAGAAACTGGGGTATAAAACCCTGATCCTTTCCTCAATGGTGGAAGGGGAAACCAGGGAAGTGGCTCGGGTCCATACGGCTATTGCCAAGGAGGTTTTAAAGACCGGCAGGCCCTTAGCCCCGCCTGCCTGTATCATTTCCGGAGGTGAGACCACCGTGACCATTCATGGCAAGGGGCTGGGAGGCAGGAATCAGGAATTTTGCCTGGCCGCAGCCTTAGACCTGGCGGAGCTTCCCCCGCGGGTGGTCATTTTGAGCGGGGGCACTGACGGGAACGACGGCCCTACGGATGCGGCAGGGGGCATCGTGGATCCCTACACTTTAAGGAGGGCCAGGGAGATGGGTATTGAGGCACACGATTATCTGGAAAATAATGACGCCTATCACTTTCTTGAAAAGACCAACGACCTCTTAATTACCGGGCCCACAAATACCAATGTGATGGATGTCAGGCTGGTCCTGGTCCGGTGAGTCATGTGGTTTTCTTCTTCCACTTTTGAAGGAGGTACGGCTTTGCCGTTTCAAAGGTCATGCAATCATCCTCGATGGCATCTTCTGCCTGTTTGATGGACATCCTTCTGGTCCTTTTCACAAATGAAAGGGTCCTTCCAAAATAGAGAGGGATCAAGGAATCCATGATCCCGTCCCTGTTCTTGGTGGCATCCCTGTAGCCAACGGCCATATCGAAGAGGACCCTGGCCCACAGATCCGTTGGGAAGCTGAATTCCCGTTCCTTCATATCCCTGATTTCCAAGAGCTTCTTATAGACATCCTCCGCCAAAAGGGCCTTCCAGATGTCACGAAACGGATCAAAGCCCCCTCTAAACTTATGGAGCAAATTCTCCTCGTCCACTTTTACCTCGGGGGGCATTTCCACCTCCCCAAGGCCAAAGCCATAGATGGCTGTTGGCCGGCTGTATTTTACCTTAGTCCAGAATGACTCAAAGGGAGTCATCAATGAAAAGATTGTGCCGACCACCTCTCTGAACATGGGCCCCAAACTTGCTCCCGGGTCCTTGGCGCGATGAATCTTTGGCCTCCCCATAAAGGACTGGCAGATCTTCACCCGCTGGTTGATGGCCAGCGTGGTCATCCAGATATCGATTCCGAAATTGGCGACCGCCTCATCCCAACCCTTCCCTTCCAGGTAGGTCTTTCCCAATTTCCCGCTGAAGCCGAAATCCCCGCCGATGGGTTGCCGGACCCTTCGACCGTACAGGGTCCTTATCAAGGGATATGCGATCCCGTTTGTTATGGTACCGTCATATTTGTGTCTCACATAAAGGGGTGCCACATAAGAAAAACCACTAAAGAGCGGCTCGCACAGATGCTTTATCCATTCGGGAGTAATGCTTTTTAGGTCCGCATCTACAACCACCACAGATCTTGCCTTAAGCTCAACTACCTTCTGAAATAGATTTTTGAAATTGTTTCCTTTTCCTTTTACCCCCGGCTTTGTGGAAAGATAGATCTTGGGGGTCTCGGTTAGGGTGTCAAGAAAGGCCTGCCTTGTGTTATCGGGAGAATTGTTGTCACAATTGATAATGACGGAGCTCTTATCCTTGAAATACTTGGTCAACCCCTTATCGGCCTGTGTTGCTGGATAGTCGACGGAATCCCCCTCATTATAGGAAGGAATACAGACCACGATCTCTGCCTTTTTTATATTATCGGGATTAATCTCGGCTTCAAACACATCAGCCATGGGTCCTCTCCTCATCTCTTCCGCTCAGAGCCTCCAGCACCGCTGAGTTCCACCCCTTCGGACCCGCCTGACGGGTAACCTTCAGCCCGGGGATCTTCTCTTTCAATCCTCTAAACTCCTGTCCGGAATGAACAAGCACTGGAAAATCCGCGCGTTCAAGCATTGGAAAATCGTTGGGGCTATCCCCGAGAGCCATCGACGTAATCCGCCCGTGTTTCCCACTGTACCATGTGAGGATCTTCTCCATGGCCTTCCCTTTGTCATTCTTGCCTTGGAGATGATAAAAACGCCCCCCTAAAGTCACCGTAAGCCCCCTCTTTGCGGCAACCTCTGAAAGTCTCTCCATATCAGGTATCTGCGGATCCAATATCACGAATGGCTCATCAAATTCTCGCATGGTAGCGAGACGAGCGCTCTCTTTATCAAGGCCCGTAAAGGCAGAAATTTCTTCGATACTCATATCTGAAAAGCCTCTGGCATGCCACCCCAGCTCCTCACGCAGTCCCTGAAGTCCCTTTACCAGATCTACGTAAGGTAAACCAAGAGACCATTGCCAGAGGCCTTTATCCCTCAGCGTTTTTTGACCTTCCTGTGCCGGGGCTGCAATCGCCTGCGGAGGGGGGGTCCCAAAGGTCTCCCGGGGGAAAAAGATGCCACCGCCGTTTTCAGAGATGAAGGGGTCTGTTAGGGCCATGCTGCGCCGAAGCAAGTCCATCTCGGCCCTGGTCTTGCTTGAGATAAGCACAACGGGTACTTTGCGCCGTTTGCAAGTATCAAGGGCCGGTATCGCCTCTTTCCACCCATAGGTGGTGTGATCAAGCAGGGTGCCGTCCAAATCGGTGAAGATTATAAAAAATGAGGGGTCTGACACCCTGGGAATGGGATCTATTCCCATGAAATCCGTTCCCCATCTCTAATCACGAAAAACGCCTTTTTTCTTCCTCCACAATCTCTATCAGATCATAGAAAATACGGGGCAATTTATTTGACACTCGCTCCCAGGAAACCGTCTGTGGCGTCTCAAACACCTTTTGTTCCGTCTTTCGCTCAACATTTAGGATGGCCTCAGCCAGCCCCTTTTCAAGGAAAGGTTTAAAGTCGGAATGGGAATTTACAAGCCTCAAGAACCGCTCCGTGATCCTGTAAGGCCCGGTGAGCGTTTCGCCGGCCTGCAGGATTGAATTTCGAAAGACATTCTTGACCAAATACTCTTCCCTGTCCCGGTCATATTGGAGGCTATTAAAACTTGCATCTTCAGAGTATTTTTTGATTTGTTCCTCTCCCAGGGCCTGATAGGTCACAGCCAGGTCTCTAAAAAATGTGTCGCTGATCTCAAGGCCCTCCTCTATGATAAGGGCGTGCATCAGTGTGGTGACGATATCGATCGCCATCCGATTAAGACCTTTCCTCTGGTCCCTTGGGGATGCGTCCTGATGTTTGTGATCAAAGGGTTCTCTGGAGAACATGACCTGTGCCGCTGAAGAGGCCTTTCGATAGACCTCGATGAGTGTAAAGATCTCTACACCCCAGTTGGTTGCAAAGCGCATCCTTTTCAAGAGATCCACGTGAAATGCAACTTCTCCGGAAAGCTGATAATTGAAGTCTAACAAGAACTCTATCATATGCAACATCTTTTCCTCTTTGCTTTCCGTAAATTTCCGCTTTAGGGCAAGCAAAAGGGGATCGAGGAGAAGGCGCTTCACGCGACCGTAAAGCGCTTTATCCATAATTCTGGAGTAATAGGCCTTTGAAAAATCGTAGTTCAGTGCAACCACAGGATAGAAGAGCCTGTCCAGTTGCACCCGTTTAAAGGTCTTGATGTCCGCGTCCACCAAACCTATTGATTCGGCTCCCAACGCAATGGCAATCCCAAAGCTGAGAAAGATGTTCTTGCCTTTCCCCGGTTCACTGATATCGAACCCCGCCTCAGTAAGCTGTCGATAAATCCCGCTGAACCCAGGGCCTTCATTCCACTGGATCAAATGATTTCTTATCCCATATGATCTCACAAGCTCCATCAGCCGGATGGCATCTTTCTCTGTGGCTCCGTCCAGCCCAAAGATGATTTGCGACAGATAGGTCACATCTCTTAGCTGCTTGAGGATGTTCTGAAACACCGGAAGATTGGAGGGGTCATTGTACTCGCTGGCAAGCAATGGGATAATCAAGACAGTCTTCTTCCATTTGGAATGGAGCCTGAGTTGGGATTTCAGGTGCTTTCGATCCTGATGAAGGATATGAAAGGTGGTTATCTGCCCGCTTTTTTGTGAAAAATCAGGGATGGGTGAACTCCTCACGTTAGAACCTCGGCACCGCCGCGGTTCTCTTTATATGATTTTGCAGAAACTTAGCGGAAACACAGACCTTTGTCAATATCTGTGTGGACCTTGGGTTTGGCTGTTTTGCCCTTTACTTTTCACTTGAAAGTCAATTCAGAACTTGATAGGTCTTTGGGTGC
>JABMQV010000411.1 GCA_013203065.1 Desulfobacteraceae bacterium
CCTGAAGGACGCGGGCAACCCCGTTGAGAACGCGGAATTTTATCAGAAAGAAGGGGCTGATGAACTGGCAATGCTGGACATCGCAGCTACTCTGGAAAATCGGAAGACCATGCTGGAATGGGTGAAACAGGTCGCGTCGGTGATAGATATTCCGTTGACGGTTGGAGGGGGAATTGGGAGCTTGGATGATATTGAGGCGGTCCTGGATGCCGGCGCTGCCAAGATTTCAATGAATAGCGCCGCTGTTCGCGAGCCCGATCTCATCAGAGAGGCGTCGGAGAAATTCGGTAAGGAGACGGTGACCGTGGCCGTGGATGCCAGGAGAAATCCGGAGATGTCTTCCGGTTTTGAACTGGTGGTTTCAGGTGGGACAAAGCCTGTGGAGAAGGATGCCATTGAATGGGCAAAAAAATGCCAGGAACTGGGGACGGGAGTTGTTCTCCCCACCAGCATGGATGGAGATGGAACTAAGGCCGGTTATGACCTTGAATTTACAAAGGCCATTTCTGACGTCGTTGATGTCCCGGTGGTGGCTTCAGGAGGTGCGGGGATCCTGGAGCATTTTTATGAAGCAGTTGTCAAGGGCGGGGCCCAGGTCCTGCTGGCCGCTTCTGTCTTTCATTACCGTATCCTTAGCATCAGAGAGGTAAAGGAATACCTGAAGGAGAAAGGTTTGAAGGTGCTCCTTTAGCGGTCTTTGACGAGAATGGCAGCAACCATAATGGAGGTGTGTTATGCCCACTTATGAATTTATGTGCAAAAAATGCAGTAAACCCTTTACCCTTATTCTTTCCATCTCTGAACACGAAAAGAAGAAGACCCGATGTCCAAAATGCAAGACCACGCGGGTAGAACAGCAGATTACCTCTTTTCAGGCTGTAACATCAAAAAAGAGTTAGGTTTCTGCCAGTTCTTTCCATGTTGCTTTGTGATTTTTGGTTATTAAGAAGTTGGTTCGAATTTCAAATTTGCCCGTCTTTGGGAGTGCACCAAGACGTATGAGACCGTGAAACGTCTCCTCCTGGGATGTAAAGGTGCAAGGGCCATGTGACGGGCCAGGTGACGATAAAGGAGGTTTAAAAATGAAATGCCCCCATTGTGATCAGGAAATACCGGGAAGCCCTTGTCCTGAGTGTGACGCCATTGTCCCCGAGGGCGCAAATTATTGTATGGAATGCGGATTTAACCCGAGCGGTGATAACGAAGCCGCTGCCGAGGAGTATGGCGATGTCGAGGAAGACGATGGTTTTGATTTGGAAGACAGGGTCCTGTGCCCTGATGGGAACTGCACGGGCATCCTGATCGATGGAAAGTGCTCCGAGTGCGGTGATGGGTTTGAAAAGAAAGAGGAAGACACACAAGATCAAGAGGTTACTTCATAACCATCATGTATGAATTGAGGATATCCTCACAGTTCGCCGCGGCACATCAGCTCAGGGAATTTGAAGGCGGATGCGAAAGGCTCCACGGACACAACTGGAAAATTGAGGTCTATATTCGAGGCGAGAGACTGGGAAAAGACGGGTTGCTGATCGATTTCAGGGTGGTCAAAGAAGCCACCATGAAGGCCTTGGGTGAACTGGATCACAGGTTTTTGAATGAATTGGAGCCATTCAAGGCCGTAAATCCATCCTCTGAAAATATTGCATGCCATATCTTCAAGACCCTATCCCGTGAACTGAATGCGGAAGACATCAGGGTAAGTAAGGTGACGGCCTGGGAATCAGATTCGGCCTGTGCCACCTATCTGGAATGATCCGGATCCGCCACAAGAACACTTGGAGACCTTTGAAAAATGTTCAATTTTGGTCAAGATCAAGGAAGGCGAAAATTTCAACCACAGGAATATATTGAATATTTCGAGGATTGAAATTCGAGCCTGACCCCAGTACCATCTTCCGGAGCTACGGGGCAAGCGCCGAGATTGGCCAAAAGGGGGCGTTTTGCAAAGGTCTCACTTGGTGCGAGATTGATGGAGACAGTTGCCTTTATCCCTGCGAGATATGGTTCAACGCGCTTTCCGGGAAAGCCTCTGACCCTGATTGCCGGGAGACCCATGATACAGCACGTGTATGAACGCGCCCGATCATGCAGTGAGCTTTCGGATGTCTGGGTTGCCACGGACGATGAACGGATTTTGGCCTGTGTTAAAGGGTTTGGCGGAAAGGCGATCATGACCGGGGGAGAACATCTTTCCGGGACGGACAGGATCGCAGAGGCCGCTCTCAAGGGGGGGCTTAAAGAAGAGGATATCGTCGTAAATATTCAGGGGGATCAGCCCCTGTTTGACCCCTCCCTTATTCAACTGCTGGTAAAGCCCCTTGTGGCGGATAGGTCCATCCCCATGAGTACCCTCAAATGCAAGATTAAGGCCGGTGACGACATCCATAACCCGAATCATGTAAAGGTTGTCACGGACCGTCAAGGATTTGCCATATATTTTTCACGATATGCCGTCCCCTTTTTTCGTGACCCCGGATCTAAAAAGACCCATTACAAACACCTTGGATTCTACGCCTACCGCATGGGGTTTTTGACACGCTATACAAGCCTTGCTGAAGGGGTTCTGGAGTGTGCGGAAGGGCTTGAACAGCTAAGAGCCATTGAAAACGGGTTCAGGATCATGGTCTCGGAGACATCGCATGATTCCATCGAGGTTGATGTCCCGGAGGATGTTGGGATGGTGGAAGAGAAGCTTCGGGATTCATCATCCTTGAAGCCCCTATGAGACCTGTATCGTGCCCCCGGCAAAGACCTGGAAACTAAGACCCCCCTCTCCCATGGCCTCACAACTCGCCCGTGAGGCCGGTTTGACCTCCTTACAAGCCCAACTGTTAATAAACCGGGATATTTCAGATCCGGGAGAGGTTGAGCTGTTTCTTCATCCTCGCCTGGCCAATATGGCAGACCCCATGCTTTTCAAGGGAATGGGGGATGCCGTCCTCACGATCATCGAGGCTATGGAAGGCCGGAAAAAAATCACCATTTACGGGGATTATGATGCCGATGGGCTTACCGCGACGGCCCTATTGCTAAATTTCTTTTCAGGTCTTGGGGTCCCTGCCTCCTGTTACATCCCCAACCGGTTGAAGGAGGGATATGGGCTCAATAAGGAGGCCATCAGACAAATCGCACAGAACGGAACAGGTCTGATCATTACCGTGGACTGCGGTATCTCCAATAGCAAAGAGATCGCTCTGGCAAAGAATTTGGGCGTAAAGGTCATTGTTACGGATCATCATCAGGTTCCTGAAGGCTTTCGGGCCCTCTGTCCGGTGGTAAATCCGCATCAACCGGGCTGTGCTTTTCCCTTTAAGGACCTTGCTGGTGTGGGTCTTGCCTTTTTTTTGGCGGTTTCCATCAGGGCCGCCCTTCGTAAAAAGGGCTGGTTCGCCAAAAGGCCTGTTCCTGATCTCAGGGAATATCTTGATCTGGTTGCCCTGGGAACCGTGGCGGACAGGGTGCCGTTGCTGGACCAGAACCGGATATTGATAAAGGGCGGAATCGAAGTGATGGCCGAATCGCGGTGGGAAGGAATAAGGGCGCTCAAGAGAGTTTCCGGTGTTGGGGATACGGATATCACCGCTGACAATCTGGCCTTCAGGCTGAGCCCCCGCCTGAATGCCCCGGGAAGGATTGGTGATCCTGCGGCGGGA
>JABMQV010000412.1 GCA_013203065.1 Desulfobacteraceae bacterium
CATGGGCCTTCAAATTCGCTGATTTTCTGGCAGACACAAGACAGTGCTATTGGCAAATTCTCCCTTTAAACCCAACGGATCCTCATCACGGAAACTCTCCCTACCATAGCAGTTCCACCTTTGCCAGCAGTCCTTTGCTCATAAGCCCGGATTTCCTTGTCCGGGATGGGTGGCTCACCCAAGAGGAACTGGAGCCCTTGCCCCAATTCCCGGGTAGTCGCGTGGACTTCGTCCCCGTCATCGCTCACAAAGAGACGATTCTTGGCAAGGCCTATGACCATATTGCGGGCACAGATAAACCCGAAGCCTATCACGCCTTTTGCGAGAAAAATGCCCACTGGCTCGATGATTACGCGCTCTTTGTTGCCCTTAAATCTCGCTTTGAGGGGAAGGCCTGGTCCGATTGGGCTCCGGATTTCCGGGACAGATTGGCACAGGCCCTTCAAGAGGCCGGGAATGAGCTTAGAGATACGGTAGACAGGTCTCGATTCTATCAATACCTCCTTTTCGAGCAGTGGATGGCACTAAAGAACTATTGCAACGGCAAAGGCGTGCGGATCATAGGGGATATGCCTTTCTATGCCGTATATGACAGTGCCGATGTTTGGGTTCATCCGGAACTGTTTAATTTGGACCATGAAAAGAGACCTCTGACCGTGGCGGGTGTCCCCCCTGATTATTTTAGTGAAACCGGGCAGTTTTGGGGCAATCCGGTCTACAGATGGGATGTCATGAAAGAGCGGGGGTACGGTTGGTGGATTCAGCGGATGGCGCATAATCTGGAACTATATGATTTTGTCAGGGTGGATCACTTCCGCGGCTTTGTGGGATACTGGGAGATACCGGCATTTGAAAAGAATGCCGTTAACGGACAGTGGGTCCAGACACCGGCCTGGGATTTTTTCGAGCGAATCACCGACCAATTCCCCCACCTGCCTATCATTGCAGAAGACCTGGGCGTGATCACATCCGATGTGGTTGAAGTCATTCGTCACTTCCGGTTTCCCGGCATGAAAGTTCTACTCTTTGCCTTTGGCGATGACCTGCCTACCAATCCCTATGCGCCACATAATCTCGAAAGGAACTCTCTGGTTTACACCGGGACCCACGACAACAATACGGCCAAGGGGTGGCTTGAAACCGAGACGCCGCCCGAGATCAGGGACAGGCTCGCCCGATACGTGGGGAGAGAGGTTTCACCGGGCACTGTGGGGCGGGAACTCACACGACTCGCTATGATGTCGGTGGCGGATACGGCCATCATCCCCCTGCAAGACCTGCTTTGTCTGGGAGAAGAAGCCCGGATGAATACACCTGCCACCCATCAGGGAAATTGGGAGTGGCGCTTCGAACCGGATCTTCTGACGCCTGCGGTGGCAAATGATCTCCTGGACATGACCGTCATCTATGGACGGGGCTAAATGCGCACAACCCTGACAATGTTGAGAACGAGATGAAGCGCCTTCGAAAGAATCCCCACATCTATGAAATCAACCTCATGACCTGGCTCTCTGATCTCACCCGGAGAGAAGGAAGAGAGATCAAACTCCGAAATATACCTCGAGACGAGTGGCAGCGTTTTAAAAAGATGAGTATGGATCTCATCTGGCTCATGGGAATGTGGCAAAGGAGTCCCTATTCCGTAGATAAAGCACGGGGTGCGCCACAATTGGTGCAGGCCTGCAGGACCATTTCAGTGGATTTCGAGATGGACGACATTGTGGGTTCCCCGTATGCCGTTCATGACTACATCCCTGACCATAGATTTGGATCGGAAGAAGATCTTCTAGCCCTCAAAAACGTACTTGAAGACGAGGGGCTATTTTTAATCCTTGATTTCGTGCCCAACCACACGGCCTGTGATCATCACTGGGTCAAAGAAACCCCGGATCGGTTTATTCAAGAAAATCTGATAGATGGAGGCAATTGCGACGAGGGCTTTTTCTTGGTTGACACTGCATTGGGCAGACGTTGCATCGCCCACGGAAAGGATCCATATTTTCCGTCTTGGACCGATACGGCCCAGATCAACTATGGGAATCCGGAGGCCATGGAAGCCATGATGGAGGTCTTGGCCGGACTGGCAACCTATTGCCATGGCCTCAGGTGCGATATGGCCATGCTGATCCTTAGTGATGTTTTTCATAAGACCTGGGGTCATATGCTCACGGAATCGAAGGGCATGGGTGAGTTCTGGCCCGCCGCTATAGAGCGCCTCGGGTCCGGTAGCAACGCGTGCTTGCTCATCGCAGAGGCATACTGGGGTAAAGATAAGAAACTCCTTAATTTTGGATTCGACTATACCTATGACAAGCACTTGTATGATTTAATGGTCAAAGGCGACATTCAGGGATTGAAGCATGCGCTTTCCCAGCCCATAGCTCATCAAGAAAATATGGTGCGGTTTCTTGAAAACCATGACGAACCAAGGGCAATGGAAGCCTTTGGCAGAGACAGAATCAAGTGCGCGATGGTCATCCACGCAACACTCCCCGGCATGAAACTCTGGCAGTACCGCCAGTTTGAAGGGAGTCGGATCAGGGTGCCGGTTCAATTGCGGCGCGCCCCGGCTGAACCGGTGGATCAAGAGCTGTTGGGGTTCTCTGAGACACTCATGAAGGAAGTGGACCATCCCGTATTTCATGAGGGGCATTGGAAGATGTGTGCCACGGCCGGATGGGTTGACAATTCTTCTCACCAGATGCTTCTCGCCTGGTGCTGGCGCCTGGACCATGAGAGGCGTTTGGTGGCCATTAATTTTTCTGACGCGTCTATACACGGGTATGTTAAGATACCCCGGGAGTGGCTCCCAAAGGGAGAAAATTTGGTCCTGATTGACCCGCTAAAGGGGGATAGGTTTCTCCGTTCCAGTTCAGAGCTGGCACAGTCGGGGCTGTTTGTCGGGCTTGAAAAACAGGATTTCCATTTCTTTACAGTAGAGAAAGGGTAAGAGATGACCAGACCCATTAGAACCTTGGATGTGAGACCGAGGGTGCCTGACAGGCTCAGACCTCTTTATGATATGTCATTCAATCTCTTTTTTGCGTGGAATTATGATGCCCAAGAGCTGTTCAGGAGAATAAATCCGGACCTCTGGGAAAAGACCAAGATGAACCCAGTGGAGTTTCTTGGACGTATACAGCAGAAGGAACTCGACAATCTGGTCACGGATGAGGGGTTTATTGCCCATATGGACAGGGTGAAGCAAGAGCTAGATCGGTATATGTCTGAGATCCCTGACCCTGAGGTTTTTGGAAAAGCGGCGCGCCCCTTCCTCGTAGCCTATTTTACAGCGGAATGCGGTGTGGCGGACTGCCTGCCCATCTATTCGGGGGGGCTGGGTATCCTGTCGGGAGATCATCTCAAATCCGCCAGTGACCTTAACCTGCCGATCATCGGTATCTCGCTTGCCTATCAGAAGGGCTATTTCCGTCAATACCTCAGCCATGATGGTTGGCAGATGGAGACCTATCCCATTAACGATTTCACCACCATGCCGATGGAACGGGTTCGAGACGAAAAGGGAGAATCCGTTGAAGTGAGTGTTGACCTGAAAGGAGAAAGAGTGAGTGTTCAGGTCTGGCGTGTAAATATCGGAAGGACGCGGCTATACCTTCTCGACACCAACCTAACCAAAAACCCCCAATGGGCAAGGGACATTACCTCGGAGCTTTACGGCGGAGATCGAGAGATGAGGATTCGCCAGGAGATCATCCTGGGAATTGGCGGTGTAAGGATGCTCAAGGCCATGGGAATCGAGCCGACGCTCTACCATATAAACGAAGGGCACTCAGCCTTCGCGATCTTCGAACGGATCAGGGCACTCAGGGAAGAAAGGGGCTTGAGCTTCAACGAGGCCCTGGAGTTCGTTCGGGCGACAAGCGTGTTCACGACACACACCCCCGTGCCTGCGGGCAACGACATGTTTCATCCAGACCTGGTTCGCGCTTACTTTGGCTCCTTTGCCAAGTCCATCGGTATTACACCGGAGGTGCTGCTCGCTTTGGGGAGACAGAATCCCAGAGATAAGAACGAAGAGTTCTGCATGACGGTGCTGGCCCTCAAATTGTCCAACTCCAACA
>JABMQV010000413.1 GCA_013203065.1 Desulfobacteraceae bacterium
GCGTTTTGCGACAGATAGGATAGGTTTCAACTTAACAGTTGCATGCTGCTCATAAATATGAAAAAGTAGTATAATGCACTTATGTTTTCATCTGATTCGCTTTGTCTGCGAAGGGCAACAAAGAGCTTTCGGGTTCCATAGCCGTGCCATCCACCCGAGAACAATCCCCCAAATATAGAATCCTTATAGAAGGTAAGAGATTTTTCCATTGACAAATCGTAATACGATGTGATAATTATTTTGTTACATCGTATTAATTCAGGGCATATGAAACAGATACATTCTAATTCGTCTGAGGTGGAGGCTACTATATGTCTAAGACGAAACAAGAAATCATAACATTCAAGGCTGATGGGGCATTGCTGAAGGCCATGAAAGGGATTCCAAATCGCTCCGAATTTATACGAAATGCCATTCTGGCCTCCCTCAATAACATTTGTCCGATCTGCAAGGGAACAGGCATTCTCCCTCCGCACCAGAAAGCCCACATGGACGAGTTTCTTACTGACCATTCGCTGGAGGAATGTGAGAAATGCAACGAAATGCATTTGGTGTGTCCTTATTTGCGAAAAACCGCCATGGACAAAGGCGTCAAAGGATAATGCTCGTGCTAAATAATCTTGTAGCACAGTTCACCAAGGGATTTCGTGTCAATTCTCGCTGGGCGGATGAACCATGATGAGAGCAAAGCTTCCAACCAAAGCCATCCATCTCTTCTCTCTTCTTGTGCTTCTTTTTGGTACTGTAGGCGTTCAACTCATTCACCAACACTTTCATCACCATAGGCCGCTTCTGGCAGACACGGGTTGCCGTTCCTCCCAATCCTATCAGAAAACAGCCTGCCATGAGAGACACAAAGCCTGCCCTATTTGTGAAATTCTCGTTTCGTTTCAGCTGATTGCCGATGGTCTTCCTGATAGAGAGCTTTCATGCCCTCCGCCCTCCCACATGGCTAGAGGATTCCCGCTCGGCCTCTTACCGACAAGCTGTCTCCATGTGTTCGAGGCCCGGGCTCCTCCCTTTGTTCGCCCCTAAGAAAAATTCTTTTGAAACTCTGATACATACAGCTTAATACAGGTCAGAAGGGAACATCATCTCCCGAAGGGAGAAGTATGTCCCTGGATACCTCTATGAGGAGGAATTATGGGAACCTTAAAAAGGATTCTTTTTTGTAGTATTGTGCTCGTCTGCCTTGCGACCTCGCCTTCGCTGGCAGAAGAAAAGGGAGCGCAAGCTGACTCCTTGGCAAAAATACAGGAACAGATTCATTCATTGAAAGAACAAATGGAGAGTGAAAGACGGGCCTACGAAACAAAGCTCCAAGAGATGCAAAGGCGGGTTGAGGCGCTTTCCAAAAAGGTGGCGGAAAAACCCCAGGCCGACGCAGAAAAAGAGCTTGAGGGAGAAATCGCCAAATCAACTGCGGGCACACCTTCTTCGGGTCCGGAAAAGATATGGTCTTCTGTAGGCCGTACGATTCAGTCGATGAATCCGGAGATAGCCGTTTCCATTGATACTGTTTACTACAACGACGACACTGACGAAGGAGTGGGCCATCTCCTTGGCGAGGTGGCCGGTTTTGGTCATGCCCACAGCCATGAAGACGATCATGACCACGCCCACTACTTCGACAATGGCTTCAATCTTCGGGAGGTGGAGCTCTATCTTGGGGCGACGGTGGATCCATATTTCAAGGCATATACAACCCTTGCCTATCACCCTGGCCATTTTGAGGTCGAAGAGGCCGTTTTTGAGACCACGTGTCTGCCCGCCGGATTTCAGGTGAAAGGGGGCAAGTTTCTGAGCGACTTTAGCCGAATTAACCGTCAACATCCCCATGAATGGGATTTTGTTGACAGGCCGCTCATTTCAGAGCTGGTTTTTGGGGATCACGGTCTCCTTGAGACGGGTGCTCAGTTGTCCTGGCTGGCACCGACGCCCTTTCATCTCCTGCTGGGACTGGAAGCTGTCCAGGGAGACAACGAAAGAATGTTCAACCACATAGACGGGGATCATCTGCCGGATCACAGCGGCCCTCGGCTCTGGGTAGGCTGGCTCAAATTCTCACCCAACCTGCCCCAGCGACACGGCCTTCAAGTGGGCCTGTTCGGCTCATCCGGAAAGGATCAGGAAGCCCATGACGGCAATGGAGATGGAACGGAGGACCACTGGCTCGATGGGGACAGTTCATTCTGGGGTGCCGACTTTGTCTACAAATACGACTCCCCGAAGGAACACGGGCAGGATGATTGGCTCGTGCAGGGTGAATACCTGTATAGAAAAACAGACCTGGACGTCATTGGTCACGACCTGAATCCTGCCATGGTAGGCCGCAGCCTGGTGAAAAACCAGGATGGCTTTTACATTCAAGGCGTCTACGGTTTTCTTCCCCGTTGGCGAGCCGGCCTTCGGTGGGATATGGTAGGGCTTACCAATGAGGACCGGTATCCCCCGGGCAATTCGGAAGACTTCGGGAACAGCTCCCGTTATTCGGGGATGATAGACTGGAGTCCCAGCGAGTTTTCAAAGCTCAGATTCCAAACCAGCTATGGTGATTGGGCTTTGGTAGACGGGGACAGGGAAAAATTCTGGCAGGTCTTTGTCCAAGCGATCATCAACATTGGCGCCCATGGCGCTCACGGTTTTTAGGGCAGGCGGAACCTGCGGTTGCATCTTCCCATGAATTCCGAAGAATGAAATGGGGAGCCATCAGGCAGGTTTTCGCGCAAAACCTCTGAAAATGCAGACGGGTCCTTCCTCAAGAGGATTCATTTCGTCGAGTATTCATGGAACCGTCTACGTCAAGAAACCGCATATTGTGTGAAGGAGTGAATGTATGAACAGAAAAAAATCCATTTGTTGTCCCAGGCTTTTATGGCCTGTTGTCCTGGCTTTCATGGCAACCAGCTTTTCCTGGACTTCCCTACGAGCTGAACAACTCAATATTGTGACCTCGACCACCGATCTGGCCTCCATTGCCCGGAGTATCGCGGGTCAGCACGCCGTGGTCAGAAGCATTTGCAGTGGTTCGGAAGATCCACATTTTATTCAAGCCAAACCAAGCTATATCGTAATGGTCAGAGATGCGGGCCTCTGGATACGGGTCGGAATGGACCTGGAAATCGGATGGGAGGCGCCCATTCTGGATGGCGCCAGAAACATGGCCATACGGGAAGGGGGACCGAGGCACCTGGATGCGTCAGAACGGGTTCTCAGGATGGACGTTCCTTCCGGGCGGATCACCCGCGCCATGGGAGATGTGCATCCCCAGGGCAACCCGCATTACTGGCTGGATCCGCTAAATGCCAGGATTGTGGCAAAAAGCATCGCGGATCGCCTCTCCAAAATAGAACCAAAGTATGCCGAAAACTTCCGGAAGAATTTTGTTTCATTTCGAGAATCCCTTGACCGGCACATGTTCGGAAAGGAGTTGACTGCTAAATATGGTGGCGTCCGACTCTGGTCCCTCCTCTTGAAAGGGGAATTGTACAGCTTTCTTGAAGGCCTCTCGGAAGATGGAAGCCTCGGGGGCTGGCTGGGTCGCATGAGATCTTTTCGTGGGGAGAAGGTCGTCACCTACCATCGGAGTTGGATCTATTTTGCCAACCGTTTCGATCTTGTCATCATTGCGGAACTAGAGCCCAAGCCGGGAATACCGCCAAGTCCTTCGCATCTGGCCGATGTCATCGAGATCATGAAGACGGAGCACGCGAAAGCCATCATCCTGGAGCCTTACTATAACAGGAAATCAGCCGATCTGGTCGCATCAAAGACCGGTGCAAAGGTTGCCGTATGTCCCCTATCGGTCGGCGGTGGGCCTGGAATCAAGGACTACCTGACGCTGATCGATTTTATCGTGGACCAAATGACCAAAGTCTTGTGAGTTTCCAATTATAGGAAAACTGGAGATCTGCATGTCTGACGAGAAAAAACATTCAGAGACCATTATCACAATCGAACACCTTTGCGTTGCTTATGATCGCAAGGATATCCTTCATGATGTCTCAATTGAGATTACCAGAGGCCTTTTCTTGCCCTTTGTCGGACCGAACGGGGCCGGCAAGACGACCTTGCTTCGAGCCATCTTAGGGTTGATCAGGCCACGTGTGGGAAACGTGCGGACAGCTTTAAGCCGTTCGGATCTGGGATATGTACCTCAGCACAGCTCCATTGACCCGCTGTACCCGGTGACCACTTGGCAGATTGTTATGATGGGGTTGTACCCGGAACTCGGTCTATGGCGCAGACCGAACAGAGAGCAAAAGCAACATCTGAATCACCTTATCGAGGAATTGGGTCTTGCAGAACACGCACACAAGACGTTTGGAGAACTCTCCGGTGGAATGAAACAAAAGGCACTCATTGCTCGAGCTTTGGTGGGCAAACCGGAGGTTTTAGTGATGGACGAGCCAACATCGGAGCTTGATGAGAAATCCGAAAGGGAAGTACTCTCCAGGCTGTTCAGCCTTTGTGAACATCAAGGAAAAACAGTGTTGTTTGCCCATCATGGGCTGGACATAATAAAAGGCTTGGCATCAAAAGTCTGCCTGGTCAATCACGGTTCTGTACGGCTTGTTCAGGAGAAAGATATCGGCAATGGACAGAATTGGTGAAACCACGATGATCGTCATTCATGGCGGTGATGGCCCATGACAGATAACCTTAAGACTCTTATGCTTCTTTTCCCGCATGCGGTGGTGGCCGGTGTTGTGATCAGTATCACCTGTTCCATTCTCGGAGTCTTCACGATCCTGAAACGTGTTGTATTTGTTGGGGTCACCTTGTCCGAAGTCGCTGCCTGCGGCATCGCCCTGGGTATGGCATACCAGATCCAACCGTTTGTTGGTGCAATCACGCTCACGGTTGCTGCCGTGGCCGTGCTTTCTTACCCTTTTGAGATGCATCGCATTCCTCGTGACGCCGTGCTTGGCGTCATCTTCGTTTTTACGTCGGCCTTGGGGATTCTGGTGGTTTCAAAGAGCGTTTTTGGCCTCCACGAGGTAAAGGCGCTGCTCTATGGTGATCTTATTCTGACGTCACAGGGTGATTTAAATGTAATCCTTGCGGCCCTCGTTCCGGTGTTGATCTACTTCCTTGGGTTCATGCGGCCAACGCTTTATACCTTTCTGGATCGAGAATCCGCCAAAATTATGGGGATTCGAGTGGCTCTTTGGGAATTCATTTATTTTTTTGCCCTTGGGCTGACGGTCTCCGCAGCTTCAAAGGTAGCGGGAGCCATCCTCATATTCTGCTTTTTGGTGGTGGCGCCGTCTGCCGGGCTGCTCCTTTCTCGGCGCCTTAGATGGGTTATGTTGATCGCCCTTTGCGGTGGACTTGTTTCCACCTTTGTCGGTTTTTACTGGTCGTTTCGTTGTGACCTTCCCACCAACCAAGCCATTTCGGTCACGGCCTGTCTCTGGTTTGGGGTGGCAGCGGGTGTGCGTTATACCCAATGGATGGCGTCAAGGCTGATGGCCCGTATGAAACAAGGCAGTTGAGAGC
>JABMQV010000414.1 GCA_013203065.1 Desulfobacteraceae bacterium
CCGGAGCACCTCCAATGCCATCTTGTGTGAGGGCGCTTCGATGGAGACCTCATGGCCGTTCAGGGTAAAATGGATCACCCTGCGGGTGCTGGACCCTGTATTCGGGCCCTTGGCTTCTTTGGACTCCCCTTTTTCCAGTGCCTCGCAAGCCCCTGTAACCTCGCCCTTTGTCTTCCACTCGGCCTTCCCGCCGGGGCGGTAGCCCCCGGGGGCCGCATTCCGTGATCCCTGCCCGCCAGTGCCAGGCGATGGCAGGCGGGCGGATTCCGCATTCTTGAGGGCCGCGTTGATGGCCCTTTTTATCAGGACGCCTGAGACGGCTCTCCGGTAATCCTCTGTTGAACGAACATCCGTGATGGGGGTTACGTCATCCTGCACCAGCCGGCCTATCCGCTCCAGGAGATCCGGGCTGATCTCCTGACCTTCAACCAGCTTTTCCACACCCTTGAGACGTAGGGGGACAGGCGCCACCGCCCCCACCGAGAGCCTGCATTTCACACAGATTTTATTGTCCATAACAAGCAGGGCCGCTGCGTTGACAATGGCGATATCCTGGCTCAGGCGACCTATCTTCAAAAACGCCATACCCGTATGGGGGGCCTTTTCAGGAATTCTTACCTCCTTTAGGATCTCCGTGGGCCCCAGACAATTCTGCCCGGGCCCTGTAAAAAACTCCTCAACAGGGACTGAACGTACACCGCCAGGTCCCTCCAGAAAGAGACTCGCCTCCAGGACCAGCAAAGGGGGTGCACAATCAGCCGACGGGGCTGAATTACATAAGTTCCCGCCCACCGTTGCAACATTTCTAACCTGGGGATTTGCCAACACGGAAACGGCCTGTGCCAGGACCGGATACTCCTCTGAAATCGCGGGATGTCTTTCAATGTCTCTGAAAATTGTCATGCCCCCCAGGCACAACCCGTCATTGAGGGAAATCCCATCCAACTCGCGTATACCCCTCAGGGAAACCAGTGCATGAGGCCTTATTGCCCCCTGACGGATACGTACAATCATGTCCGTGCCCCCGGCAATGTAACCGGCCCCTTCACCAAGCCTCTCCATCAACGTGTAGGCATCTTCGAGACCCCGTGGCTGGTAGTATTCAAACCGCTTCATCCATGATCTCCCACCGCAATCTCATCCTATTGCTCCCTGTTGTCAAAAACGCGCCGGCTCTTTCTCTCGGACCTGGGCAGGGAACCATACGCCTGAAGTTCTACGGTCGCGCTTACGAGGATCTGTTTCTTGATCTCTTCCCCGATCTCTTTGACCAATTCCGGGTCCCGTTCCTTTTGCACGCCATGATCACGCTCCACCTTCAAGGTCATGTAATCTCGACCATCCTTCTTCCTGTCCAGGATTATCTGATACTCACTTCCGATCCCCCTGATACCTGAAAGGACATGGTCAACCTGCCCCGGATAGATATTTACAGCCCGAAAGATGATCATGTCATCCGAGCGACCCAGGATACGATCGTGCCGCGGCAGCACGGAGCCGCATTGACATTGACCGGGGATCAAACGGGTCAGGTCCCTGGTCCGGTAGCGGATCAGAGGCACCGCCTCTTTTGTAAGTGTCGTGACCACCATCTCTCCCGTCTCCCCCTCGGGGACCGGTTCAAGGGTCTCGGGATCCAGGATTTCCAGGATGTAGTAATCCGCCCAGTAGTGGATTCCTGTGTGGTAGATGCAGTCTAATCCTGTCCCAGGGCCGTAAAGTTCCGTCATCCCAGGGATATCGAACAGATGATCCAGGCCCAGAAGGTCCTTTATCCGGTTTCTCATGGCATCGCTGGATCGCTCGGACCCAAAGATCATTTTTCTGAGCCTTATCTTGTCATTTATGCCCCTCCTGTTTACCTCTTCGGCCATCAGCAGGCCCATAGATGCTGTGCAGCACATGACCGTGCTCTGAAAATCCATGAGAAACTGGCATTGCATATCCAGATTTCCGGGACCTGCCGGGACCGCCATGGCGCCATAGGCCTCGCATCCCATCTGGAAGCTGATCCCTGCGGTCCATACACCGTAACCCACGGCTAACTGCACCCGGTCATCAGCAGCCAACTGGGCCATCTCATAACAACGGGCGAAAAAATGGGTCCAGTCATCGATGTCTTTCTGGGTGTAACACAAGACCTTCCTCTTTCCCGTTGTGCCTGAGGATGCGTGCATACGCACCACGTCCTCAAAGGGCACGGAAAGGAGCGGAAACGGGTATCCCTTCCTCAGATCGCCGGCACTGCTAAAAGGGAGTCTTTTGAGATCCTCAAGTGTACGGATAGATTCAGGACCCACACCTGCCTCATCCAGTTTCGCCCTATAAGAGGGAGACCCTTGATAGGCATGCGCTACGGTCCATTTGAGCCCCGCGAGTTGTAATTCCTTTAGCTCATCTTCTGTCCCCACCCGTGGCATAAACGTCTTTGTCATGATTTCTAAAAACCTCTCCAGCC
>JABMQV010000415.1 GCA_013203065.1 Desulfobacteraceae bacterium
CGCCTGCTGGTTCCCTGCATCGCATTGAACCGTTGCTTTCTGCCGCTTAGAGGCCCAATTCCGGCCTCGAAATTGGGGTTCTATGGATCAAAATATTTCCTGATTAAGCATGTTATGTGGGTGTCGTTAAGCTTTTGGCTTGGTCCAACCTCAATTCCACAATTCCAAATTCCCCCTTTAATAGATCTTCCAAAAGAATCAAGGCCTTGGCATTTGGAAAAATTTCGGCAAAGCGCACTATTGAACCCAGATTTCGGTGTGAAAAGCCCCGGCCAAACTCAGCCGTGAATTTTGCAGACAGCGTCTGCAAAATTTCATCTCCATAAGCCGCACGCCTTTTTTTGAGATCTTGCCGCCTACGTTGATTTTGTGAGTTCCGTAAAAGGCCTTGTAATTGGTGATTTCAATTGGCACTCTTGGTGAGCGGCTCCTTAATCCAGCCTTCCTCTTTGAGACGATTCCAGGCGATACGAATATGGTCAGGACGAAACATTTTGCGCTTGCGCTCGTTCCAGAGGTGCACATGACGGACAGCGGAATCAACATCATAAGCCGCAGGATCACCGTAAACAGCCACCCAGTGGACCGATGACAACAACTCCATGCCGTAAGGCGTTTCAAAGCCCTCAATGACTCTGGCCACTTTTTGCAGCCGATCTTTCGAGGCTTCGTATGCGGCCAGAAACGCGTCCGCCTCTTCAACCGCACCATCCAGCATCTCTATTTCCACATCCGGTTTCTGAGTGTCCCCATAACCGCGTATGAAGTGTCCCTCCAATATTTCAAGCACTTTGTTCAGATTATGGGCATAGGGGCCGTAAAGGCCCGACTCATATTTCAGCCTCAAAGATTCCCCTGATTCCTGAAGAAAATAGGCCATTTTCTGGATTTCAAGAAGGGTCAGGCGATAGGACAACTCTACATATTGCTGCATCAACTTTATGAAAAGAGCTCGCGCCAGGGTCATCTTAGGGCGCTTGGTCCTAACCGGCATGGATTTGGCATTCGGCGTTCCAGTCGGAGGGAAAAGCAGCACGCGAACATCGGTGAGGTCCTTAAAAGCTTCCTCAATCAAACTCCTGACTACCTGCCAGTCAAGCCCTCCCAGACCGCAACCTAAAGGAGGCAAGGCAATAGACTTAATTTCTCTGCTCCTTGTCACGCTGATAAGATCCTTCAGACCCTCCTTGATATCATCAATTCGGGACTTCCCCCGCCAGTGGCGTTTGGTAGGAAAATTAATAATATATTTAGGATTGAACATGGACTCTGTCTCAAAGACATGCATTCGGCCCGGTCTTACTTCTTTTCTATTGCAGGCCTTCCGGTAATTATCATAGTTATCGGGAAAGGCCTTCTTGAACTGCAACGCGATTCCTTTACCCATGTGGCCGATGCAGTTCACGGTGTTCACCAACGCCTCTGCATCCGCTTTCAGCAGGTTGCCCTTGGTTATCTCAATCATCGCTCTCCCCTCCGGATCAATAGTAATACCATTCCCGGTCGACGCGCACCCGCCTTCGCATGTGCGAAGGAAACTGGTCAAAAATTTGTTCGACCTTTGACTTCATCCCGCCATCTATGACGACTATCTCATGTATCAGGGACCAATTGCAATACTTGTGAACAAGGAACTCCGCCTGTTTTCTGCGTTGCCGGTCCATGTCATTCACATTGTCCGACCAATACCGCTCATTTACCACATCCCAATCAATTTCATCCAGGTCCGCAAGATCATCGAACCAACTGGTGAAGGCTGCAATCCCGTGCCCGTCGGAAAAAACAAAGCCCGTTCCGCTCTCACGAACTTCCTGGGCGGTGGATACCAGATAAACCAGAGGGTCCTGACCCTCGGAATACCCTTCCACTTGTCCTGTTTTGAGCTGGAGCATCATGGGGCTCAGGGGTCCGAAATAGAAAGGGATGTAATTGTGAATAACTCCGCAGGGACCGCAGTTTATCTGTTTGACACGCCGATGGCTTTGGATGTCCACGTTATGGATCGTTTTGTAAGCCATTCCATCGTCAGGGGTACAATTCGGAGCATGAAGCCCGCCCCTTGTCAGATAGACGGGGATGTTGTCCACATGAATAAATCTCAAAACAGGAGTCGGTTCAGGCACACTCATAATGCATTCCCCTTGGGTTTTCAAAGCAACGTATGTTCTCAAAGATACCCAGAAATTCTTCGGCAAAGTAGCCTTCGAATTCGATGGTTTGGCTGGCACGGGGCATTTTAAATACCTCCCACAGGGCGAAGGCCGAGGATCATATTTTCAATCTCTCGCTTTCTCTCGATAAGCGTCACCTTGGTCTTCGAAATGCGACTAAGAACCTCCGTGCGTTTTATTGCATAATGTTGTTGAACTTCTGAGTTAACCATGGGTAGCCTGATTTCGGCCAGATTCGCGTAGTACATGCGCTGCTTCACGCCGCCCACCCGATTAAACGCAACGAGCGCCAGGAAGTAATCTGTGCGGAGCATCAGGGCCATGAAATCGGGCAGATAGCCTCTTTTCAACTGCCACACCTGATATTCAGGACTGGTTATGGCGTCTTCAGGAACCTCCGACACAAGTCCCAAGGAGCCAACGTTGGCCCGCGTCGGATTATGAAAGAACCAGTCCTTTTCAATTTTCTTGTAGGGGGCGTTAAACTCGTCACCTTTTTGTTGTGCACTTAGAAAAACCCCTTCCTTGTTATTTACTCCGTAAATCGGCCATTCCTTTTCAGGCTCCTCCCATGGCCTGACGGTGTCGCAACATTCTTCCGTATAATCGCCCAGCCTCACAAAACTCGGATTCGCCGAGATAAAAGCGGCAGCACGCCCGGCCTTTACATCCCATTGCTGTGTATTAGCATAATTGGCGAGGAACACTCTCGAACTGGTTACTTCTTCGAATACATGTGTTTGCTGTACGAGGTACGAGCGGAGTTTTGCGACAAGGTCTTTAAACTCCTGTTCTGCCAACGCTCTCTTCTGCTGTGCCGCCTCCCAGTACGCAACAATCTTTTGCTGAACGTCCCACGGTGGGATGGGAACCTTAGCGCCTTCTAACTGGGAGGGCTGAATACGTTTGCGACCGGATGTGCCGCTGACCATAGAATTGAGTAAGTTCTTAAATGCTGCTGTTCTAAAGAGAAGCTTCACATATTCCGATAGTGCATTTTCGGTATTTACATAATAAATTGGAAATTCCGAGGTAACGCACATGCAATCGATATCATCGGGGGCAAGGCCGATTGCACCATTCCTAACATCGATCTTGGAAAAAACCACGTCTCCAGGGTATACTCTGAAAAGCTTCCCCTTAATTTCGTTAAAATGGACAGGTTCACGCGGTTCAATTGAACCGTCAAAACGGATTGTTAACAACGTCACCAAGGATTCTGGAGTTAGTGTATTTAGAGCTGCTTCACTTCGCCTCGTCAGCACCCATCCCAATGGTTTGATAGTTTCATCCGGCCATCTCCAGCTCGCTGCGAATTGAGCGGCGACGTTCCACGCCGCCAATTTCTGAAATCTAGCGACAAATACTTTTGGGAAATAATCGGACTGCAACATCAGAGAATGCCTCCCTCTATGGCAAATCCATTCGGATCAGCCAAAAACTCCCGATACCACTCCAGACACGTCTTCTCGATCCCTTCCGGCTGATTATCGTTGGGATAGAGTTCGTTCTGATCTTCCTCACCCGTGGCGGATATTCCAACCTTTTCTGCCTCGTACATAAAAATGGGGTAGTCGAAACGCTCTTTTAAAAGTTGTCGGGATTCGGAGGTTTTCTTCTCCTCCATCTGCTTTAAGTAGCTCTTCAGCTCCTTTTGGAGCGCCTTGCGGCTTTCGGCATCCTTGTTTTGTTTAGCCTTTGCGATGGCATCTTCAAGCCGCTGGGTTTCCTTGGCGATCTCACCGGCATATTTGGTGTCAATTTCCGCCTTGGCGTTCACATAGGTGTGGTCAAACCGCTCTTTTTCCTCATCCGTGTATTTTTGTAGGAAAAGAAGCGATGCTTTTACGCTGGCGCCGGATGAAATAAAGGTCTCTTGGGATAGGCTGACCACGGCCTTGAGATATGCCCGGTCTTCCACGAATTGGCGCACATAGGTCAGCGAAGGGTTATTGTATATTCCCTCGGGGAGCACAATGCCCATCCGGCCACCGGGTCTGAGTAGATCCAAACAACGTTCAATAAAAAGAATCTCTTTCTTAATTTTGGATTTGTCGTTTTTGGGCAGATGTAACAGGCTGGCTTTGTGCCGGTTGATGGCGGCCTTCACCCTCGACTGGGCCTCTTTATAAGGC
>JABMQV010000416.1 GCA_013203065.1 Desulfobacteraceae bacterium
AACACATAGAAAAAGCAGTGATCCGAATATCACAAACCTGCGTGTCATTTTTCGAACCTCCTATCCACCCCTGACAGGGTTATCTCTTATTCGCAGGGGCATAATGTCTAGGGAACAGATAAGCCAGGATTCCCTATCAGGCCTCCAGGTTCATTTTTCCCGGGTTCAAAATATTATTAGGATCGAACAGTCTTTTGAGAGAGCGCATCAAGTCGAGGGCGACCTCATCATGTTCCAGTCCCATATATGAGGCCTTGGCCAGACCGATGCCATGCTCACCTGTCAGCGTACCCCCCAGGCTGCACGTAAGCTTAAAGATCTCACCCACTGCCGCATCAAAGCGTCTTTGCTGGTCCGGGTCTGAACCGTTGTACATGATCTTGGGATGAAGATTCCCGTCACCGGCGTGGCCAAAGATGACAAAGGGCAAGTCGCAATCTTTGACAATGGCTGCAATGCCGGTCAGGAGATCGGGCACCCGTGACATGGGTACCGCCACATCCTCTGTCACGTGGTTGGTGCCGAGTTGGGCGGCTGTGCTGCCGGTTGCCTTTCGAATCCGCCACAACTCCTCAACCTCGCCGGCCGAGGCGGCCTTCTTTATATGGGTGGCGCTGTTTTTTCTGAACTCCTCCATCACCTTTGACATCTGGAAAGCTGCTTCGCCCTCGGTATACCCATCTGTCTCCACGAGGATCAAGGCCTTGGCTTCGGGCAGGTCGGCGTTGCCGTGTTCACGAAGGACCTTGATGGTGTTCTCGTCCATCAGTTCAAGGACGCAGGGAACGATCCCCGAGTGCATGATATCAGTGACGGCCTGGCCAGCATCCCTTAGACTCCCAAAAGAGGCCAACCCGGTGCTGAATGTCAGAGGCTTGGGGTTGATCTTTAGGATTATCTCTGTAATGACGCCCAGGGTTCCCTCCGAACCCACAAAGAGCCGTGTCAGGTCATAGCCTGAGACCGACTTCATACATTCCGAGCCGGTGCGCGTAATTCTTCCGTCCGGCAAAACCACTTCAAGCCCCATGACATAGTCCCTTGTGACCCCGTACTTTGCCGCCCGGAGACCCCCGGCGTTTGTGGCCACGTTGCCGCCAAGGGTGCAGACTCTGCCGCTGGCAGGGTCCGGGGGAAAGAAAAACCCATAAGGGGCCAAGGCCTTTTCCAGATCTGCGTAGACCACGCCGGGTTGCACCACAACCAGCCGATCCGCAATCCGGATATCACGTAGGGTGTTCATGCGGCACAGGTCCAGGACCAGGCCGCCCCTGACGGGAATTGCCGCCCCGGCCAGACCGGTCCCTGCCCCGCGCGGGATGACCGGAAAACGGTTTTCATTGGCAAGGGTCATGATTTTTGAGACCTGCTCGGTGCCGGTAGGCCAGACGGCCGCCTCGGGGCGGTGGTTGTGATCAGAACCATCGTAGGAAAAGGAAACCATATCGATCAACCGGTCGGTAAAATTTTCCTGGCCCACGATATCTTCTATGGCCTTTTTGATGGACGCTTTCACGTGGTCCTCCCTGTCAAGCCCTTGACATTGGAATCCAAGGGGAGATTTTTCAGAAAAACTCGGACCAAATTTTCTGAAGGTCCGGACGAAATTACCTGAAATCGTATGGGTGGTCAAGGGGCATTGGCAAGGGGACTGGGGTCGGTCACGCTTCTGCTACAGGTTCAGAGAGCGGTGGAAAGAAATGGCCGAACCCCACGGTGCTCGGGGTGGCTATTTCTGAAACTGAGGTCTTCTCTTCTCCAGGAAGGCCGAGATTCCCTCCTTGGCAGCCTCTGTGCAGGCAATGTCACCGAACCCATTATAGCAGATCTCCAGGGCCTCTGAGAGGTCCTTGGCGGCGGCACCCTCTTTGATAGTCTTTGCTGCGATTGAGACGGCCTCCCTGCTCAAGAGTTGTTTCCCGGCCATGGGTTCGGCAGGGATCGTTATCTCTCCGATGTCGACGGTTCCCTCGGGTATGGTGTCGATCTTTCCCTTGAGATTTTTTACCTCTCTTAGGGCCGTCTGGATCAGTTGGGAGTAGTTATCTGCGGTTTTCCGGACCATCCCGATGTCCGACGCCTCTTTTGCGGTTATGGGTCTCCCCAGGCAGATCAT
>JABMQV010000417.1 GCA_013203065.1 Desulfobacteraceae bacterium
ACAAGACAATCCCACCCCCCAAAGTACAAAATTTTGTACCCCAAAAGCCAAGAATCCAAATAAGTAGGCGTAACCCTCTTGATTTATTGGAAAAATATAGATACAAAATTCTTGACCCCTATACAGTGATATTGTACTTTTTCATCTTGTGCTGGATCAAGCTCTTGGTGATCCCCAGCATTTTTGCAGCATGAGCTTGCACACTGTCGCTCTGGGCTAAGGCCCTCCTTATGAGCCTTTCTTCGATCTGCTCCAACGCCTTCGGAAGGGGGACGTCGGGTGGGATAAACCGTTCCACATCTGGGGCAGTCTCTGCCTCGGTTAGCGCTTCAGGTAATTCTTCGAGCCTGATTTTTCCTCCGGAATTCAGCACCACTGCCCTCTCAATGACATTTTCCAGCTCCCTGACGTTGCCGGGCCACGAATACCTGTAGATTACTTTCCATACCTCCGGGGTCAGTTCAATCTTACCTCCCCCGTCGTCTTCCTTGTATTTATCAATAAAGTGCTTGACGAGCAACGGGATATCATCTACCCGTTCGCGCAAGGGGGGGGCCTCGATTTGGATCACGTTGAGCCGATAGAATAGATCCTCGCGAAAGGTGCCGTTTGCCACATCCTCTCTAATATTCCTGTTTGATGCAGAAAGTACACGGACATCCACCTCAATGGTCCTTGTGCCCCCCACGCGCTCGAATTCCATTTCCTGGAGCACCCTCAGCAGTTTGACCTGTAAAGAAGGGGGCATCTCCCCCACCTCATCAAGAAATAGCGTCCCTTTGTCAGCCAGTTCGAACCGCCCCTTTTTCATGACCACGGCCCCCGTAAAGGCCCCCTTCTCATGGCCAAAAAGCTCACTCTCCAGCAGGGTCTCCGTCAGGGCACCACAGTTGATAGAGATAAATGGCCGATCTTTCCTGGAACCCTCGTAATGGATGGCCTTGGCAATGAGTTCCTTGCCCGTACCCGATGGGCCTGCAATCAAAACCGAGGCCTTGGATTGGGCCACCTTGCGAATAATATCATAGATCTTGAGCATGGGTTTACTCTTGCCTATTATGTTACCATACCTGAAACGATCTGAAAGCGCCTCATTCAGAAGCCTGTTTTCTTTGATAAGCCGATGGTTCTCGAGGGCTTTTCTTACCGTCAATTTCAGCTGTTCATTCTCAAAGGGCTTTCTTATGTAATCATAGGCATGCTTCTTCATGGCCTCCACGGCCATTTCGATTGTCCCAAATGCGGTCATCATTATGACCGGTAGTTCTGGTTTTATTCTCTTGCATTTTTCCAGAAGCTCCATTCCAGTCATTCCGGGCATCTTCATATCGGTGATGACCAAATCCAGATCGGCTTCGGCCACCAAACGAAGGGCATCATGACCGTCCACGGTTGTGAAGATTTCATAACCCTCCGGCCCCAACAGGGACTCAAGGACGACCAGGTAGTTTTTTTCATCATCCACAATCACGATCGTGTCCATTATGTTCGTCTCCGGTTAGCCATTATCGTCCCTTGGTAAGGTGATTGTCACCTTGGTGCCTGAGTCTACCTGGCTTTCTATTGCTATAGCCCCCCCGTGGGCCTCCATGATATTTCTCACGATGGAAAGCCCGAGGCCGCTTCCCTTATCCTTGGTACTGAAAAAGGGATTAAAGATCTTGTTCAAGTTTTCCTCGCTGATTCCACCTCCAGTATCTTCTATGCCCACCACATATCGGTCCTTTTCCTCCTCCACTTCAACCCGAATCGTACCGCCATCCTTCATGGATTGGATAGCATTGACAAAGATGTTAAGAAAGCTTCTGTAAAGTAGCTGCGGATCTGCTGTAAGTTTTAAGGTACGGCCGTTTAGATTATCATGAATTGAAATCCCTCTCTTGACCAGTTCCGGATCTAAGAAGAGGAGGTTTTTTTCGATAATTTCTTCCAGATGGCATTTCTGCAAATTGGGTTCCTGGGGACGAGCGAAATCCAGGAATTCCGTCACGATGTTATCGAGTCGACTCGATTCCTCGATAATAACCTCTGAAAGCTTTTTTTGCTTTTCTTCAGAATTGGGCATCCCACCCAATATCTCAGCCGTGCTCCTGATAATTCCCAAGGGATTCCTGATCTCATGAGAGACCCCTGCTACCATTTCTCCGAGCGTAGCCAGGCGTTCGGCATGGTTCAGTTGGGCTTCCAGTTCCCGTTGTTCCTTGGCCCGCTCCTCTATGGTTTTCTCGGCCTTACGGACGATGAGAAGAAGTGCTACGAATATCAAGCCCATAATCAATAACGATAGCCCGAAAATAATATATTGGAGCTTGACTACGGATTCGTATTCTTGGCTAAGGTCCTGGATCAATTCAAACACCCCCAGGACATGTCCCCGCTCACCGGTGAAGGGATCCACCCCCTTGAACGGGATATAAGTCCGCAGGTTCTTTTTACCCCCTATTTTTTCGATTCCAAGACCCCAAAAATCATCCCCCCCTGATATGAATCTTGACGAATCCTGGCCATCGACCGCCCTCTTGTAACCCAGGCTCTCTCTGACCTTTTTTCCGATCAGACTGGGATCGGTGCTATAGGCGATAACCCCTTTGCCGATATCATAGATGTTTACAAGGTCAATCTTAAAGCTGTGGATCGTATTCTTCACAATCCGATCCATCATATCGTATTGCCGCTTCTCTCTCAGCCTTATCTTGCCGAACTGCCGGGTGACTGGAATAGAAAAATTTTGGAAGACCTGATGGTTCAGGTTCTCACCCAGCAAGAGGGCGTAATTCTCATAACTCCTCATCAAGATATCCTTGGCCCTTTGTGAGACGATCATTGAGAAAGGGAAACTAAAAATGATCAAGACAATAAAGCTTGCATAGGCAAAGAATTTGACCAATCGAAACTGTCTTCCCTCTGGTTGGCTATTTTGTTGAGTGGGTGTCATGTTCTCAATTTTATCCTTTGCCTATTTGATCAATTCAGCCATTTGACGCACGTCATCTGTAGCTATTCGGTCACGGCAGATCATATTTTTACCATATCATAAATGAACGCAGACAAAAAGCATAGTTCTGACCATCACCTACTTCTGAAAGGGTACTTAACCGGGAAACAATCATGCTTTCCTTGATCTCCGTGGCGATTACTGCTATTATGTCGTAAAAATTCCTTGCTTATACGGGACATAAAGCCGCAAGTCCGTAAGGTGATAATATGAAGAAAAAAATACTGGTGGTGGATAACCACAAGGTCGTTCTAAAATTTATGACAACGCTGCTCGAAAAAGAGGGGCATGAGGTTTTGACGGCCGAAGACGGTCTTTCTGCGCT
>JABMQV010000418.1 GCA_013203065.1 Desulfobacteraceae bacterium
AAACCATCGGGCTGATGATTTTCAGTTCCCGATACCTCATATCCTTCAGGCAACCTCATAAAGCCGAAGTCTTTTGGAAGGCTTTTTAGGAACACTTGCTGGTTGCGTATTCAGGTTTTCTTGGTTTCGAAGTAGGTGCTGTCTGTCTTTTTTTTCTATCCGATAGTTTTGACAAGAGCTGTTTAAGAACAAAGAATTTATTGACAAAGCGAAAGCTGTTTGGTCCGCAGACGCCCCATAGGATTTGCAATGACCCAGTGTGGGAACCGGTTATGCCAAGACATCGCAGGGCCGGAAGATATCGGATTAACCCTTAATTGAACGGTTTAAGGAGGGCAACTCATGTCAAGAAAATTCAAAGTGGTAATCGCATTGCTGGTTGGTTTGGCTGCCGTCGGTCTTGTGTTTTCGGGTCCGGTTGGGGCGAAAGTCGAGGATGACACCATCGTCTTTGGCGCGGCGGTTTCCTTTACCGGGAAATATTCCACCAACGGCAAACACACAAAAAATGGCTATGATCTGGCTGTCAAGCGCATCAACGAAAAGGGAGGCGTCAAGGTAGGCGACAAAACCTATAAGATCAAGATCAAGTACTACGACGACGAATCCACGCCGGCCCGAGCCGGGCAATTGGCCGACCGGCTGATCAAGCAGGACGGCATCAAGTACATCCTGGGCCCGTATGGTTCCGGTCCTACCAAAGGTATGGCACCGATTACAGAAAAATATAAGATCCCCATGGTCGAGGGGAACGGCGCCTCTCGAAGCCTGTTCAACAAGGGATACAAATACCTCTTTGCCGTACTCTCCACATCTGAGCAGTATCTGGCAGAGGCCATCGCCGTGGCCGCCGAGCAGGCCAAAAAAGAAGGCAGGGACCCCAGTTCCGTAAAGGTTGCCATAGCGGTGGAGAATGATCCCTTCTCCATGGACATCCGGGCCGGTGTCCTCGAAGACGCCAAGAAGTACGGGATGAAGGTGATTATTGACGACAAGCTACCCAAAGAACTGACCGACATGACGGCGACCCTGACAAAGGTCAAGGCGCTGAAGCCCGATATCCTAGTGGTATCCGGACATTCCAAGGGCGCGGTCCTTGCCATCCGCCAGACGGCGCAGATGAAGGTGGATGTGCCCATACTGGCTATTACCCACTGCGAGGCCGCAGACGTGATAGGCAAATTCGGTGGGGATGCCAACTACACCCTTTGCGCGACCCAGTGGGCGCCCACCATGACCTACAGGGATGACTATTTCGGCTTTGCCGGTGATTACGCCAAAACGTTCGAGGAGGCGTACGGTTATGTGCCGCCCTATCAGGCCGCGGAGTCTTCAGCAGCCGTGCTGGTCTATGTTGATGCCCTGGAGCGGGCAAATTCCTTCGACACCGAGAAGGTACGCGACGCCCTGGCAGATACTAAACTGGAGACCTTCTATGGCTGGGTCGATTTTGACGACACGGGCAAGAACATCGCCAAACCCATGGTGCTTCGCCAGATCCAGAAGGGTAAATACATACCGGTAGCGCCCGCCAAGTTTGCCGCTGGGAAAGTAATCTACCCAAGACCCAAGTGGAGCGAACGCTAAAACCAATAGACGAGCGGCCGTCCCGGTAGTAATGGCCGGGACGGCCTTGGGTTCTGGTGATGGAAGGTCTTCAGATTCTGTTCACAGCACCAATCTTCTCATTGCAGCTCCTCATCGACGGCATCCTTATCGGCGCCATCTTTGCGCTGGCGGCCTATGGCATGGCGCTGGTCTGGGGTGTCATGAAGATCATCAACTTTGCCCAGGGAGAGTTCGTTATCCTGGGTGGATTTATCCTTTTTGCCCTGACCAAGATAGGGTTGAACCCCTTCCTGGCCATCCCGTTGGCCGCAGCGGCACTATTTATTGTGGGGTGGCTGCTTTACCACATTGTCATCGTCCGCATCATAGAAAAAGACCTGTTTATATCGATCCTTGCTACCTTCGGTATCGCCATCCTTCTGCAGCAGCTCATGAATCAGATTTTCAGCGCCGACGTCCAGACCGTGGAATCAGGGCTGGGCACCTGGCTCATGTTCGATAACGCCATAACCGTGCTTCAGATCAAGGTCGTCAGTTTTTTTATTGCCATCGTGCTGGGGATCTGCCTGGCTTTGTTTTTAAAGAAGGCACGCTTTGGACAGGCCATCCGGGCTACTGCCCAAGACGCTCGCGCGGCACGCATCCTGGGTGTTGATACGAATAAGGTCTATGCCATCACCTTTGCGCTGAATGCTGCCATCTGTGGTGCGGCCGGGGCGTTGGTTGTGATGACCTGGGTTATTCAACCGTACGCCGGGCTCGCCTACACGCTTCGTTCCTTTATGATTGTAATTGTCGCGGGGCTTGGCAATGTGGCCGGTGTTGTTTTTGCGGGCCTGGGTCTCGGCGTCGCGGAAAATTTCGCTGGTTTTATCTTTGGTGCAGAGTTTCAGGCCGCGTTTGTCTTCTCATTGCTGGTTGTCATTCTGCTCTATCGCAATTTCAAGCTCAGGCTTCAGCGCAGGTACCTGAAATGAACCCCGGAAAACAATATTTTGTGCTTTACGGCGCTATCCTGGTTGTTTCCCTGGTTGCTCCGTGGGTATTGCCGGCCTACCAGACACAGCTGGCTTATCTGTGGATGATGGTGGTGTTTGCCCTCACCTGGGATATTTTGGGTGGGCAGATGGGCTACAATTCATTCGGTAACATTGTGTTTTTCGGCATCGGCATGTATGTGACAGCCGTGGTACAACGAAATATGCACTACAGTATCGAGGAATACGTCCACGTGGCAGGGCGGGTGGAGAGCCTGACCTCCGGTGAGTACCTGGCTGGACTATTTCTTGGAATGGGTATGGGCGCCGTCGTTGCAGTGGTTGTGGCGGTGATCCTCGGGTTCTGCATCCTGGGGATGGGGATGCGGGGCCAATATTTCGGCATTTGTACCCTTGGGCTCGGCGTTGCGGCCGGTGAGTTGGCCAACGGCTGGGAGTACATTGGGGCGGGATCCGGGCTGGTAACGCCCGTATTTCCCGAAGGGCTGGGAGAGCGCGGGGCCTTTTTTTACTATATTTTTTTCATTTTGGCCGCCATACTTTTTGTGATCCTCAAATGGCTCTATTCCGGACGCTTTGGTCTTGCGGTCAACGCCATCCGGGATGACGAGGACAAGGCCGAAGCCATGGGCATCTATACGACCCGGTATAAGATCGTGGCCTGGTGCATTTCCGCGTTTTTCCTTTCGCTCGTGGGGGGCGGTGTCGGTCATCTTGTCGGATTTATTGATCCTACGGAAGTGGCCTTTGCCGGTGCTACCTTCGGGGTGTGGATGATCCTGATGGCCATTCTGGGCGGCAAGGGAACCCTCTGGGGACCGGTGATCGGGGCAGTGACCTTTCACATCGCACAGGAGCTTTTCTGGACCTATCTCTTTGGCTGGCAGAGAGTAGCCCTGGGCGCATTGATTGTCGGCATTGTGGTCTTTTTCCCCCAGGGCATCATGGGCTGGATTCGGGAGCGCTGGCCCGAGCGCTTCGGCCATCGGGTGGAAGATAGAAACGTTTTGAACGCCACCGAGGGGGGTGAAGCATGAGCCGATACCAGTTGGAGGTGGAGGGCGTTTGCAAGCGGTTCGGCGGCGTTGTGGCCAATGACCATATCACCCTTTCTGTCCCGCAAGGCCGCATCATCGGTCTTATCGGACCCAACGGCTCGGGCAAGACCACACTTTTCAACTCCATCGTCGGATACCATCCCGTGGACAAGGGCTCCATCCGATTTGAAGGCCGGGAAATCTCAGGTATGCGCGTCCCCGAGATCGCGCGTCTAGGGCTCCTCAGAACCTTCCAGCAGACACACATCTATGGAAAGATGACCTGCGTGCAGAACATGCAGATCAGCGTCCCCCACGCGGACGAAGGCCTCCGCACCATGTTCTCCAGATATCCGCGTGAGGTCGTGGATAAGGCCGAGAGCCTGCTTGAGTTTGTGGGTCTGTATGCCAAGCGGCACCTCATGGCGGGCGATCTCTCCTTCGGGCAACAAAAACTCTTGGAATTCGCCATGGCGCTTATGAACGAACCCGCGCTGCTCCTCCTGGATGAACCTACGGCGGGTATCAATCCAACGCTGATCAACGGTTTGATCGAGCGTTTGAAGCGCACCAACGTCGATCTCGGGATCACGCTCTTTGTCATCGAGCACAACATGCGCGCGATCATGAACCTGGCCGAACACATTTACTGTCTGGCCCATGGCCAGCTCTTGACCAGTGGTCCACCCGATCAGATCCAAAATGATCAGCAGGTGATCGACGCCTATCTCGGGGCAAAGTGATGGACCAAAATAAGATAACTCAAGGCGGGAAAGACGTCAGAAGCGGGTACGGCCTCGGCCCTGTGGAAACCGTGCTCTCCGTTGATGAGGTGGAGCGTCAGGCCGCAAAGCTGGCGGCTGAAGGACCCAGTCGAGAGCATTTGGGCGACCTGGTTGGCAAGGAACCACTGCTCAGCATCGAAAGATTAAGGGCCGGTTACGGCAAGATGGTGGTCCTCCACGAATTTGATTTACGGGTGGGAGCGGGCCAATCCCTTTGCCTCATCGGTCCTAATGGTGCGGGAAAGTCCACCATCTTGCACTCCATTTACGGATTTACGACTATCACCGGCGGGGCCGTCAAGATGCAGGGGAACGATATAACCCGCCTGAGTCCTAATGAAAAGCTCAAACGCGCGGGCATTGCTTACATTCTTCAGGACACATCTGTCTTCCCCGACATGACGGTTGAGGAAAATATGTTCATGGGCGGTTTTCTCATGGACAGGCCGAGCCAGGCCAGGGAGGCGGCGGAAAGGGTCCTCGCAAAGTATCCTCTTTTGGCCGAACGGCGGAACCAGAAGGCGGGTGTCCTCTCCGGCGGTGAAAGACGGCTTCTGGAGATCTCTCGTGCACTGATCATGGAGCCGGAAGTCTTGCTGGTGGACGAACCCTCCATCGGGCTCGAGCCCCGTTATATCGATATGGTTTTCGAGATCCTTCACGACCTGCAGCACAGCGACGGCAAGACCATTGTCATGGTTGAACAGAACGCCAAGAAAGGCCTGGAGTTTGCCGACATCGGCTACGTGCTGGTCTCGGGCCAGCTGGCCATGGCAGACAAGGGGAGCGAACTCCTTCAAAATCCCGAGGTGGGTCGTTTGTTCCTGGGCGGTTAGGCGTGTTCAGGGCAGGGGGCGGTCACTTGCCGTCGGCTACAAACGCAAATCCCCGTTCGATAGCCTTCTGGTTCTGCGGGAAGAATTTCTCTTTGCCCTTAAGGGCGCCCTCCATCCCCTTTATGGTTTCTTCCACAGTGAGGAACCCCATCTTGGCGCACACCGCCCCGATCATAACCATGTTGGCACCGCGGTCGGAACCGACCTCGCGGGCCAGTTCCGCGGTTGGTACCTGAAAGATTTTGATATCATCTCGGGATGGCGTCTCTGTGAAAAGAGAAGAATTGAGGAAGACCGTTCCGTTTTCGGCCACGGTAGGTTCGAATTTCTCCAAAGAGGGATAATTCATTGCCACCAATGCATCGGGTTTCGACGCCACCGGTGACGCGATCTTCTTATCGGACAGGGTCACGGTACAGTTCGCTGTGCCCCCGCGCATTTCAGCCCCATATGAGGGAAAATAAGTGACATCAAGTCCCTTGTGCATTCCCCCGTGGCACAGGACATATCCCATAAGCAGGACACCCTGGCCTCCAAAACCTGCAAAAGTCGTCCGGGTAATCATTTTTTGTCCTCATATCCGGTGGTGTCTTTTATGACACCCAATGGATAGGTTTTGGTCATTTCATCATTCACCCACGCCCAGGCCGCTTTGGGAGAAAGCTTCCAGTTTGTGGGGCAGGGTGAGAGCAACTCCACTATGGAGAAGCCCAAATCGTCCAACTGACACTGGTATGACTTCTTGATGGCCTTTTTGGCCCGGCGGATTTGCTTGACGGACGTTAGCGAGCATCGCTCCACATAGACCACCCCGTCGCACACTGCCAGCATCCGGGAGATATCGATGGGGCTGCCGTGCAGCCTGGGATCCCGTCCGGCCTGGGCCGTTGTGGCAGTTTGTCCCAAAAGCGTGGTGGGCGCCATCTGGCCGCCGGTCATGCCGTATATGGCGTTATTGATAAATATGGTAGAGAGCCTTTCGCCCCGGTTGCCGGAATGTATTGTCTCGGCCGTGCCGATGGCCGCCAGGTCGCCGTCACCCTGATAGCTCAAGACAAATTTATCCGGGTAAACACGCTTGATGCCCGTGGCAACGGCCAGGGCTCTCCCATGAGGGGCCTCTACCATGTCAAAATTAAAGTAGTTGTATGCCAGCACCGCACAACCCACTGGCGGGACTCCAATGGTCTTTTCCCGTAACCCCATTTCATCCAGACACTCGGCCACCAGGCGGTGTGCAACGGAGTGGCCACAGCCGGGGCAATAATGCGTCGGATTCGTCTTCAGGGACTCGGGCCTACCAAAGACCTGTTCAAATGCAACTTCTGTGCTCATACGTCTATCCTCCGGCCCACTTTTCCATCGCCTTTAGCGGCGGAACGCAGGAACTCCGCCACATCGGCGGGGGTTGGAATGATGCCGCCCGGCAGCCCATGGAAGTATATCTCCGCCCGCTCCCCCACGGAAAAAATCACGTCTTCTACCATCTGGCCCAGACTGAACTCAAAGACAGCCACTTTGGGAACTTTCTTGGACAGCTCCCGCAGGGCCGGTTTGGGGAATGGCCACAGGGTGATGGGCCGAAACAGGCCAAGTCTGAGGTCCTCGGCCTCCAACTCTTCAATGGCGCTCTCGGCGATACGTGCCGCTGTGCCATAGGCCACCACCACCATTTCCGCATCGTCAGGGCAGTTGGTTTCCCAGCGCATTTCCTCAGCCGTTATCTTGTCATACTTTTCCTGGAGGTGCAGGTTATGCTGATACAATTCTCCTTGCTGGCCCAAAAACATGGAAAAGAGGGCGCGGGGTTCCCGACCTTCGCAGCCGTCCACGATCCAGTCTTTCTCAGGCAGGTCTTTTAGGTCTATGAAGTCAGGGAAAATCACCGGTTCCATGACCTGTCCCATCAGTCCGTCGCCCAACAGCATCACCGGGGTACGGTATTTATCCGCCAGGTCAAAGGCGACAAAGGTCAAGTCGACCAGTTCCTGGCCTCCGGCCGGGGCCAATACCGGTGTCCGGTAATCCCCGTGGGCACCCCCGCGGGTGGCCTGAAAATAGTCTGCAGCCGAAGGTGCAATATTGCCCAGGCCAGGACCGCCCCGCATCATGTTTATGATAACCGCGGGCAGTTCCGTTCCTGCCATATAGGAGATCCCCTCCTGCTTCAAAGATATCCCAGGGGAGGACGAAGAGGTCATGGTACGGGCCCCGGCAGCCGAGGCGCCCAGGACCATATTAATGGAGCTGACCTCGCTTTCACCCTGGATAAAGGTGCCGCCCACCTCGATCAGACGCGCGGAAAGGTACTCGGGCAATTCGTTCTGGGGTGTGATGGGATAACCGAAATAGTAACGACAGCCCGCACGTACCGCTGCCTCTGCTACCACGTGGGAACCACTCATCAACATTTTTTCACTTGGCACGATACACCTCGATGGCGACATCAGGGCACACCGTGGCGCATATGGCGCATCCCACGCACCCCTTTTCGCCTTCAGTAACGTTTTCTTTGGACCGAGCCGGGGAGTAGCCCTTTTTGTTGAGCAACTCATCGACTTCGATTCTATTGTTGGGACAGAATTCGATGCATAGGTGACAGCCTTTGCACCGTTCTTTGTCGATCACTATCTTACCCTTTTTTCTCTCTTTTGCCATTTTTTTACACCGCTTTTCTTGAAGCCATAGGCCGATACTGCGTTATCCCGATAAAAAATGCCTCCTACAAATCGGGGACGTTATTCCTGCGGATTTCATTTGTCAAGATTTTTTTTGACCTCACTTCAATTTCCAATTTTAACTTGACACAAACAACCTCCTCCATGATAAGTAATGCTGCCTTCAATTGAAGTGCGAGCTGTGTAAGACTTTACCTTAAATCTACAACAACTTTGCTGGCATTGGGAGTGAAAATGGTGTCCAAAAAGAAGATAATTATAGACGAAAACGAATGTGTTTTTGCGCCTGGGGAAATGGTCCTGCAGGTTGCCCGACGAAACGGCATCGATATACCAACCCTGTGTTATCTGAAAGGGGCATCCCCCACTGGTGCGTGCCGTGTATGCCTTGTGGAGGTGGAAGGTGCCAGGAATCTTGTGGCCGCCTGTGCTGCGCCTGCCGCGCAAAACATGGTGGTAAAAACCGGCACTCCGCGCGTAATAAGGGCGCGTCGCATGAACGTGGAGTTGCTCCTTGGTTCCGGGCATCATTACTGTGTGACCTGTGAGGCGGACGGGGATTGCCGTCTCCAGACCCTGGCCTACGAGTATAAGATCGAAGATATCAGGTTCGATGAGAGCCCATCCAGATATCCCCCTGAGGAAAACACTTTGATTCTGAGGGATTTCTCCCGCTGTGTCATGTGTGGACGCTGCGTACAGGCCTGCAACGAGATCCAGGTAAACCAGGCAATTTCATATGGCTATCGAGGCGTTAACTCTAAAATCGTGACGGTGGGTGACAGGCCTTACAGCAACTCTGACTGCGTATTTTGCGGCGAGTGCATAGAGGTCTGTCCTGTGGGTGCCCTAATCGCAAAACCGAGTCGTTTCAAAGGAAAGCCCTGGGAGTTGGAGAAGGTCAGGACGACCTGCGCCTATTGCGGTGTTGGGTGTCAGATCTATCTCCACGTGAAAGACAACAGAGTGGTGAAAGTTACAGGTGTCGGTGACGCAGGGCCCAATTACGGGAGCCTCTGCGTTAAGGGGCGGTTTGGTTATGACTTCATTCACGATGAAGATCGCCTCAAGACCCCCCTGATTAGAGAGAACGGTGATTTTCGCGAGGCCTCCTGGGATGAGGCGCTCGGTCTTGTGGCTGATAATCTGAATGCGATCAAAAAGGCTTCAGGCCCCGATTCCATAGGAGTCTTGTGCAGCGCGCGGGTTACCAACGAAGATAACTACCTGACCCAGAAGTTTGCCAGGGCCGTCATCGGGACCAATAACGTGGATCATTGCGCCCGTCTCTGACACTCCTCCACAGTGGCCGGTCTGGCCGCTGCGTTTGGGAGCGGAGCCATGACAAATCCGATCCAGGACATTGAAGAATCTGACGTCTTACTCATTACCGGATCTAACACCACTGAGAACCACCCGGTTCTCTCCTCCTACGTGAAACGTGCCGTTATGCACAAGGGTGCCAAGTTGATCGTGGTGGATCCAAGAGAGATCCCAATTACCAGGTTCGCCACCATTTGGCTCAGGCAGAATCTGGGGACCGATGTTGCCTGGATCAACGGCATGTTGCATGTGATCATAAAGGAAAACCTCTATGATGAGGCCTATTTGACGGCGCGGACGGTGGGGCTTGAAGAAATAAAGGAGGTCGTGGCAAAGTACACCCCGGAATATGTGGAGGGGATCACAGGGATACCCGGCGAACAATTGGTTGGGGCAGCCCGGCTATATGCCGGGGGCCAGGCGGCCTCCATCATATATGCCATGGGCATCACCCAGCACATAAGCGGGACCGATAATGTCAAGTCCCTGGCAAATCTCGCCATGGTCTGCGGGAACGTGGGGGTCAGGGGAGGCGGCGTTAACCCGTTGCGTGGACAGAACAATGTCCAGGGGGCCTGTGATATGGGCGGGCTCCCCAACGTGTATACGGGCTATCAAAAGGTGGACGATTCCGAGGCAAGGGCGCGGATGGAAAAGGCCTGGGGCGTGGAACAACTGCCTGATAAGCCTGGTCTCACTGCCACGGAGATGATGCAGGAGGCCCACGAGGGCGGGATCAAGGCGATGTATATCATTGGCGAAAACCCAATGGTCTCAGACCCCGATCTTAATCACGCAAAGAAGGCCATAGAGAAGCTGGATTTACTGGTGGTTCAGGATATCTTTCTTACCGAGACGGCTAGAATGGCGGATGTGGTACTGCCTTCAGCATGTTTCGCGGAGAAAAGAGGGACCTTTACCAATACCGAGCGAAAGATACAAATGGTGAGGAAGGCGGTGCAGCCTCCGGGTCAGGCCTGGGAAGATTGGAAGATCATCTCCGAGCTGTCCAGTCGGATGGATTATCCGATGCCTTACCAAAGTGCCAAAAGTATCATGGAGGAGATTGCGGAGGTAACCCCCTCTTACTGCGGCATCCGTTACAAGCGCCTTGAAAGGGAAGGACTCCACTGGCCATGTACCGGCACCGATCACCCGGGGACTCTCTGCCTACATGTGGATGAATTCACCTGTGGACTGGGAATCCTTCACCCCATAGAGCATATACCGCCGGCGGAGCTCCCGGATGAGGACTATCCGCTCTTTCTGACAACGGGTCGGGTGCTTTATCAGTATCATACCGGAACCATGACCATGAAAAGCAAGGGGCTGAATGAACTCGCCCCTCGGTGTTTTGTGGAAATCGCTCCAGAGGATGCCGAGGCGTATGGTATTGGTGACGGGGATCTCCTGAAGGTGTCTTCAAGGAGAGGCCAAGTGGCCGCGCGGGCGCATATATCCGAGCGGGCTCCAGAGGGAACGCTCTTTATGCCGTTTCACTACGCGGATGCGGCCGCGAATATGCTCACCAATACGGCCATGGATCCTATCGCCAAAATCCCTGAATTAAAAGTGTGCGCGGTGCGGATTGAAAAACAGGCGGGAGATGCGCAATGAGGGGTGCAAGGGGCTGAATCC
>JABMQV010000043.1 GCA_013203065.1 Desulfobacteraceae bacterium
CTCCCATTGTCCGGGCCAGTTCATGAATGATCTCAAAGGATTCATCCTTGCCCACGCCCCGCCCCCCTGACACAATAATATCCGCCTCTTCGAGGTCGAGATCTTCTGAACCGGCCGCTATGATCCTGATCGTTCGGGTCTTTAAACGCGCCTTCGATACGTTCAAGGGCCGTGTCAGGATCTCCACCGGCGTCATGGTGCCAGGGTCAGGCGTATTGAGGACGGATGGGATAAAACTGATGATGAGGGGCCGCTGATCATCAAACTGGATCTCCTCGAATAAATAGCCATTGGAGACCGGACGAACAGCGCAGGGTTTTCCGTCCCGGTCAACTCTGAGGTCTGCGACTCGGGTCACCAGGGGTGTTTCAAGCATGCCGGCAAGCCGGGGGCACAGATCGGCCGTCTCCGGCGTATCGGCCATCAGAATCAAGTTGGGTTCATGGGCCTTTAAAAGCCTGAATAGGGCCTCTGAAAAAAGCTCTCCCTGATAAGAAGCCAGGGCTTCATCTTCCACATAGAGTACCCTCGAAACGCCGTAGGCCCCCAATTGTGCCAGTTCTGCATCCAGGCCCATGCCCAGAGCCACGGCCACAACGGCGCCGTCTTGGGCCAGCTGGGAAAGAAGCCGCCTGGCCTCTGCGACCAGCCCGAAAGTGCTCTCTTCAAGGAGCCTTTCTCTGTGTTGAACAATTATCCAGATATCATTGTTCATGTGATTCTCAAGAAAAAGCTCCAACGGCCTTCTCTTCGCCTTCCTCCTGATAATTCCTGTAGGACTCTTTCATGATCTCAATGGGGTGTCGGACGTCATAAGGCGTCAGTTGATTAAACTGTATCCTGCAGCTGAGGCAATCTGTAAGGAGCACTTGGGGATCTAAGTTCCTTATCTTTTGAATCAATCGGCTCGCAATCCTGATGGACAAACGGTGAAATCCCTGTTTAAACCCCATAACACCCGCATTTCCACAGCAATAGTCCCCGTTCACAGGCGCCACGGTCACCCCGGGGATCAGTCCCATCAGCTCCTGATAGGGTCTTCCGATTTTTTGCTTTCTCAGGTGGCACGGCGGATAATAGGCCGCCTTGAGGGGGACAATTCCTAACCGCGTGTCAAGCTCACCCGACCCATGAAGCCTATGCAAGTACTCCCCCAAATCGTATGTATTTTCCGAAACCAAGATCCGTTTTTCAGGACTTATGGAGGAGAAAAAACCCTCGTCCCTCAGTAATAGGTCAAGATATTTCTTTGGGAGCCTTACGGAACTCAGACCCGATATGGCACCAATTATCCCGTGACCCACTTGGACATGGGCAAAATCGGTTTCTCTCTCATCTGCGCCTTGATGCCAGATGATCTGCTTGGCGCCGATTTTCAAAATCTCCTTCAGCATGTACCCGCACGTTGGACAGGAACAGACAATATCGTATCCTTTTGTCACGGCTTCCGCCAAGCGATCCACATTATCCCTTGCAAATTCGAGGGTCAATTTCCTGTCTCCCTCAAGCATGGAGGGCATACCACAACATTTCTGTTCGGGATAATACACGTCGATTTCGTTTTGTTCGAAGACCTCAACCACGGACTTGGCCACATCGGGAAAGAAGTATCTGGCCGTACACCCCGCAAAATAGGCCACTTTCCTCTTTTTCCTCCTGCCTGGATCAACACGTTTCTCGCGCTTTCCGAGCCACTCAGAAAAATTCTCTTGAGGAAAAGGGGGAATCCTTCGATCACTGTGAATCCCCGCAATCTTTGTTATCAGGGTCTTGGTGGTCCCATTTTTAAACAGGGAGTTGGTGAATTGTGGAGCCCTGCCCCCCAGTTTCCCCAAACGCTCCACGTTTTCAAGGACCCGTACCCTAAACCCCAGACCAAATCGGTCCATATACTCGGTCTTTGCATCCATCAGGGCAGCGCGTATGTCAGAACAGGGACAGGCGGCACAAAAATTACAAAGGTTGACCAACCGCCTCAGTTGATCGGTTGTTATGGCCTCACCTGTCTCCCATTCCTTATCCACCAGGCTAAACATCTCGGGAAAGACCACGCACGATAAATCCAGCAGATCTTTGCACGCCTCACACCTGCGACACTTGGTGATCTCGTATCTGAGCCTTTCTTCGGCGTCCATTTCTCTTTCGTAACTTCTCGATAAACCCAAAAGGTATGAATTTACCTCTTTTCAAAATTGGCATTTAATCAGGGGAATGGGGGTTCGGAATCCCCATTTCCCTGGTTTCAAACGGCTAAAGTGTTACCCCAAAACAAATAATCGGAATTCTAGACCGGGGTTCGGGTGTGTTTCTTTCCACCGCTCTTCAATCGACCCCGGTTGAATAGCACCCTCATTCAACGAGGCAATGACAGGTTTCTGGGTGCTGGTTTCTTGTTTCTCGTTTCTGGGTTCAATCAACAATCAACAATCAACAATCCCTCCGGGGCGTAGGCCCTCTACTGGCCGGAGGCCAAAATCAAAGGAGTCTTCCCACCCTGTGCCCTTCCATGATGGCCATATCCGTTTTCCGGGGGGCCACGCAATCGCCTATACGATAGAGTTCCTTTATCTTACCCTTCAGCGCAAAATACAACCGGTCCAGAGATTCGTTCCCGGCCGCAAGCACAAGCGTGTCGTACCCGTCAAAATCTATCATCTCATTGGAATAGACATTGAGTCCTTTCACCAGGGTGCCCTGGATCTCAAGCACGGCGATATCAGGGGTAAAGGTTACCTTCTTCTTTTCCAACCGCTGCCTTGCAAGGTGGAGATCCTGAAGGGGGCCAAGCTGTCCCCCCACAAAAAGAGCGGGGGTGATCATATGAACCGTCTTGTCCTGCTCAGCCAAAAACTCGGCCGTCCCCGTGGCCTGATGATGGCCGTCAAGATCAATGAGGAGCACTCTCTGACCCGTTTCCACTTCGCCTTTCAACACCTGCTGGGAATTGACTACCTGGGGAAAACCATAATCACCCGGGAAAGGGTTTCCTTTGGGGACGGAACCTGTCGCAACCACCACGGCATCAGGTTTTTCCTCCAACACCCTCTCCTCGTCGGCCTCGACCCCCAGGCGAATATCCATGTCAAGCTTGCTTATCTGGCCGGCCAGCCAGCGAGTCACGCCGGTGATCTCCTGCCGCCCCGCCGCCATTCCCGCAACAAGGTTCTGTCCCCCCACTTCATTTTCCCTTTCAAAGACCACCACCCGGTGTTTTCTCAGGGCGGCTACCCGGGCCGCCTCCAGACCGGCCGGTCCGGCCCCAACCACCACGACCTTTTTTGGGGTCTCGCAGGGGTGAAGGGTGCCCATGCCCAGGTCCTTCTCTTCGCCAACAGCCGGGTTCTGGATACACCCCAGCGGGTACCCCAGGCCCATCTTCCCGATACAGCCCTGATTGCACGCAATACAGTGGCGGATATCATCGGTTCTCCCCTCCAATCCCTTGTTGGGGAGTTCCGGATCACAGATGAGGGCGCGAACCATTCCGATCATATCCGCATGTCCGTCCTCAAGGATCTTTTCGGCCAGGTGGGGATCGTTTATGCGGTTGGTGCAGAATACAGGCATTTTGATCACAGATCGAATTCCCGTGGCCAGGGGCACGGTGTAGGCCAATGGCGTGTGCATGGAACCTTCCACAAGGTAGAGGTTATGAAACGTCCCAATACTGAGATCCATGAAATCCACCTGTCCGGTGGATTCCAGACGGGCGGCGATCTCTTTGCTGTCTTCCAGTGTCAACCCGCCTCTCGGGTGCATCTCATCGGCATTCAGGCGCACCCCCAGCGTAAAATCTTTCCCCACCACCTGTCGAACCGCATCAACAACCTCCAGACAGAACCTCATCCGGTTTTCAAAATCACCCCCGTATCCATCTTCTCTAAAATTCGTGGCAGGGGACAGGAATTGTCTGATGAGAGAGCTGTGGCCCAACTGCAGTTCTATACCGTCAAAGCCTCCCTCCCCAGCGTGGCCGGCACTCAAGGCAAAATAATCGATACACTCCCTGATATCTTCGAGTTCCATCTCTTTGCAGATCTCTCGAAAAATCCGGTCGCTTCCCGGGGAAGGGCCCCAGACCGGGAGTCTTGAGATGCTGCCATCCGCCTGCATTCCGTTATGGTTTAACTGGGCAAATATTTTGGTATCATATTCGTGAATAGCCTTGGTCAGTTCCCTGAAACCTGGTATCACGTCAGGATTGAAGGCATCCACCAGCCTTTCATAGGCGTGATCCGAAGGGTGGACCGTCAGCTCTTCCGTGGTGATCAGTCCGCATCCCCCCTTTGCGCGCTCCCGGTAGTAATAGATGTGGCGGTCGCTGATCTTCTGCTCCTCCCCGAAGTTGGTCATGTGTGCGGCAAAGTGGATTCGATTGGGGACTATCACGTTGCCAATCTTGAGCGGAGAAAAAAGATATCTCAATTCGGTCACAACCGATCCCCCACCCGATTTCCCTCCAGAATCGCCATACCAATACCCCTGGGCGCCACACAGTCTCCAATACGGTATAGTTGACTAACTTTCCCTTTGAGTTCCCGATAAAGCCGGTCTACGGAAACATTCCCCATGTCCAAAACAATGGTGTCGTACCCCTCCAGAATGACCGGCGCATTTGTAAAGATGTCGTGGGCCGCTACCCCAGCCCCGTCAATCGCGTCCATCACCAGATCCGTCCTGAAGGTGACACCCTTTTGTAAAAGCCGCTGCCGGGTCAGATAGAGATCGCCGATGGGGGCCAGGTCCATACCAATAAAGAGTTCACTGGTCACCATATCCACCTTTTTGCCCTGATCGGCAAGGAGCTCCACGGTTGCGGTGGCATGGTGCCCCCCGTTTTCATCTAGGAAAATGACCTTCTCACCCACCGGGAATCGGCCCTCCAGGACCTCCTGGACATTGAGCACCAAAGGCGGCCCATACTCTCCCGACACCGGCCTTTTTTTCGGCCTTGAACCTGTGGCCACGATCACGGCATCGGGCCTTTTCTCCAAAACAAAGTCCGGTGTAACCTCTTGGCCTGTTATGATTTCCACCTCAAGCGCTTCCAGCATGCGGGTCAGGTGTCGGATGATTTCTGCCATCCCCTCTCTGCCGACCCCCTTCTTGGCAAGATTGATTTGCCCCCCTACCCTATCCTCCATTTCATACAGCGTCACCTCGTGGCCATTTTCCCGCGCCATCCGCGCTGCCTCCAGTCCTCCAGGACCACCTCCCACCACAATGACATGCTTCTTGATTGCCGATTGCCGATTGCCGATTGATGATTGATGATTAACTTCGGACTTCGAATTGATGATTGATGATTGATCTGTATGTTTCATTCCGCAATCCGCAATCCGCAATCTGCAATCTTCAAATCCCACATCCGGGTTCTGGATACAGCCCAGAGTTCTGGATCTGTTGATCCGACCGATGCAGCCCTGATTGTCTTTCACACAAAGCCTGATGTTATCAACTCGCCCTTCTCGGGCCTTTGCGGGGAAATCGGGATCACAGATCAGGGGCCTCACCAACCCAATGACGTCCGCCTGCCCGTTGGCCAAAATCTCCTCTGCCATCTGGGGTGTCGAGATCTGATGAGCCGCTATCACAGGGATGCTGACCGCCCTTTTCACCTGCTCGGCAAGATCCAATACAAAACCCTCTGCTGTATGCATGGAGGCCATGTTGAGGTGGAGATTGTAGTAAGTGCCCAGCGTGGCATTTAGGAAATCCACCCGGCCCGTTTTTTCAAGAGACTCTGCAAAATTAACGGAATCATCAATGGTAATACCGCCCCAGAACTGTTCATCCAGACAGAGGCGGGCACCGACAGTAAAATCCGCGCCGACCGCCTGCCGAACCGCACGAATGACCTCCAGGGACAGACGCAATCGATTCTCCGGGCTCCCGCCGTACTGATCATCCCGGTGGTTGCTGATGGGAGACAGGAACTGTCTGAGAAGTGATTCGGAACCTATATCAATCTCAATCCCGTCAAACCCGCCCTCCCGAACCAATTCGGCTGCCCGGGCATAGGCCTCGACAACCGTTTTTATGTCTTCCAATTCCATGGCCTTGGCAATCTCGCCAAAGGCGATGTCGGCAATTGCTGACGGTCCCCACACCTCCCGCCGTGATATGGCCCCGCTGCTTTGAAAACCGTGGTGATTGAGCTGGGCCAGAAGGGGAATATCAAATTCATGTACGGCCTCTGTGAGCCTCCGGTAGTCTAGGATCACCCGTTCCCCATAGCCGTCGATCATGGCCTCCCACGGCCGATCGTTCGGATAAACGGAGAGTTCTCCCATGATGATCAACCCGCATCCGCCCTCGGCCCTCCGCCGGTAGTAGGCCACATGACGGCCGTCAATACGGCCTCTCCTGGCAAAATTGGTCCGGTGGGCCAAAAAACAGATCCGGTTTGGCAGGGTCAGGTTGCCCATCATGAGAGGATTAAAGAGGTGATCAAACATTTTCCCTATCATCCCGCTTTACTGATAAAAATCTCCCGGTTTTTGTTTGACCTCTGCCAATGACCATGGTATTATGACCATGTCATTTATCACTTTTCTAATCCAAGTCAAGGAGTTTCATATGGAAA
>JABMQV010000419.1 GCA_013203065.1 Desulfobacteraceae bacterium
CGTCCAGTCCTTGAATCGAGTGCCTTTCGCGGTCAGAGGGGCATCCTTCTCCTCCAAGAAGGCCTCTTTGTCCATGGGGTTGAAATAACCACTAAGATACAGATCGTTCGATATGACCCCTGCCAGTTCTTGCGCAAGTTTGGGGTATTCCTTATTTTCGTTCAGATTCTTGAAATCGGGAATGGCAATATTGAATTTGGGGATGGAGGGCTCGTTGATATCGATATAGATCCGACCAAGACATGGCGCTGGCGCCGAAAGAATCGCGACGCAAAGGACCCCGATCCAGAAAAATTGAAACCTGTTGACCCTGCCAAAAACGAGAGATAGTAATTTCGAACCCATGAGACCAAAGACCTCCGATGTATCTAATTTCCTTCCAATTCCCTCAGATTAAAGTTGATTTCAATCTCGTCATGGGTCCTTCTATAGCCCTCTGGGAAGGGTGGTAGAGGATCGGACCGCTCCACGGCTTTTATGACCGATTGATCAAACATGACATTGGACGATCGTTCCTGGACCCAAAATTTCAAGATCTTGCCATTGCTCTTGACCTTGACCACCACAATGGCCTCAAGGGCCTTCCGGCTTTCGGGGCCAAGGAGTGCCACGGGGTAAGACCAGTTGCTCTTGATTCTCTGTTCCACCTCCATCTGGTAAATGCGAATGATGATTCCCTTATTCCCATCACCCCTTCTGGACGTTCTCCCCTCCTCTTTTACTCGGGTCTCCAATTTGGAGATGGCCTGACCCACATGATCACTCTTCTCCGCCTTGACCTTCCTTTCGATCTTGGCCACCGCCCGGTCTATCAGCTTGGAGGGGTTTTTCTTGACCCGACGGCGCTTTTTCTTTATGACCTTTTTCCCAATGACGACCGGTTTTTCCTTCTTTTTGCTCCTGCTGATCCGCTTGGCCGGAGTGGCCTTTTTTAAAACCGTCAATCTCTTTTTGGCCTTTGCCTCGGAACCTGGCCGGACAGCCGTCTGCTTGGCCTTCGGCATCTCCACGAGATTGACCTCATAGACCGCCCCGCTGATCCTCCTGGTGGACATGCGCTCTGGAGCGAATAGGATGATTGAAAAAATGGCCAGGTGAAAACCAAGGGAAAGGATGAGGACCTTTCTCCATCTTGGAACCATTGGATCATTGAAACTGGAATCAACCCGCAAGGCATCCATAGGGATCAGTCCAAAGGCTCGGTGACCATACCAAGTTTGTCTATACCGGACCCCTTTACCTTTGCGACCACTTTGATCACAAATCCGTAAGGGACATCCTTATCGGCCCGCAGAAGGATCTCCTTTTCCTTTCGATTCTCAAAGATCTTTGTGAGCTTTTTCTCCAGCCCTTCCAGTTTGATTAAATGTTTTTCTAGAAAGATCTCCTTCTTTTTGTTGATGGTCAGGATCAACGGATCTTCGCGCGTCTTGATATTCTTGGTGGTTGTCTTGGGGAGATTCACCTCCACACCCTGCATCATCATGGGGACGGTCACCATAAAAATGATGAGGAGCACCAACATCACGTCCACAAATGGCGTGACATTGATATCCGACATGAGACGTCTATTATTTCCCCCGTAGTTCATGGCAAACTCAGTTATATTTTTTGAGATGAAGTTCTCGGGGTGTTACACTCCCCTGCTTTTCCGTTCTTTCTCGCGGTCAACCACCCATCAAAGGCTTGAGGCGCACGGCGCAAGGTCTTTTGCCATCAGCCTTGTGCCTGTCAGCCCCATGCAATCATCCCCCCTTCAAGAACTGTCGCTCGATGATGCTCAGGAACTCGGATGTGAAGATCTCCATCTCAGCCCTGAGTGACGAAACCCTATTGGAAAAGTAATTGAATGCCACCACCGCTGGGATTGCCGCGGCCAAACCTGCTGCGGTGGCAATGAGGGCTTCCGAAATCCCCGGGGCCACCACGGCCAAGTTGGCCGAACCCTTGAGTCCTATCCCCCGAAATGACTCCATAATCCCCCAGACTGTACCGAAGAGGCCAATAAAGGGGGCAGTATTTCCCGTTGTGGCCAGAAAACTAAGGGCCCGCTCCAGTTTGTTGGTTTGGTCGATGTTCGATCTCTTTAGCGATCTCTTCATATTGTCCATGATTGCCTGGTGGGAATGTGTGAACACCTCATTGCCGACCTCACTCGAGAGAGAGGAATGCTGGGCAGAGGACCCTTTGTGTTCCTCTGAATCAGAAAATGACTGGATTTTACGGAGCCGGCCAAATTCCCCATACCCAGCCTTGAAGAGCCTTCCAACCGGACTGAATTCCAGGTCCTTGCTGGCCAAATAGATCTTTTTCAGATCTCTGCTCTCCCAAAAAACCTCCAGGAAGTATTCTGTCTCATTCTTTGCCTTTCGAAACAGCCTCCATTTCATGAAGATAATAGCCCAGGAAACGACGGAAAAAAGCAATAAGACCAATAATACAAATTTGACCATAGGACCGGCATGGACCATCATCTGAACGATATCACTACCAAAGGCACTTTCAATTGAGGCACCCACCGGGATTTGAGCGACAAAGGGAACGTCTGTTATCATATCACCTCTTATCTCATTTTATTTTCAACGTCCAACGGGGAAATCTCACTCCCTTCCCCGTCCTATCTTTTGTAATGACAGGGCTGGCCGTGCCTGCATCTTTCAATCCTGTAAAATCAACAACCTTTTTGTATTTTCCCATGACCTCTATTTATATTTCCGGACATCCGCTTTCAAGTAATAATTTGGAGTAAAGGGGATTTTCATGACGTCCTATCCGGTAAACGGTCAAAGGAAAACCGGGAAGTCTTGGGGTTGGCAAGAATACACGGAACGTATGCCACGCCTTCACAACGGCGCGCCTTTACGGCCCGGGACAAGCTTGAAACGGGCGATCAAAAAATCAGCCAGCCCCCGGCTATCGTCCAGGGTAAATCGCGGTACCCCGACATCGACCGCCACATTGCTAACCAGGGCGAGCAACTTGCCGTCCCCTTTACAAAGCAGGTCCCCATGGACTTCAGGCCGGAAAACCTCCACCTTTGGCCTCCCCTGCCTTTTATACCCCTCAGTCAGGACGATGTCCATATTTGGGAAGAATCTCTGCAGTTCATCCAATTGATAATCATGGTCCACATCCATAACCATACCGATCTGGTTGGGAGATGAGATTATTGACACCTGAGCGCCTGCATGTTTATGACGGTAGCTGTCTTTTCCGGGTCGATCCATTTCAAAGCCGTGAACATCATGTTTGACAGTTCCCACGCTGAATCCCTGTCCGGTGAGCGCTGGGA
>JABMQV010000420.1 GCA_013203065.1 Desulfobacteraceae bacterium
CTTTTATCCCCTATTGGAAGGCCGGTACGACGTGGATGGTATGACGGTTATCGTCTGCCGCGGAACGGGAACGTGGGGACCGCGCATGCGACTCTGGCGTCCTGGCGAGATACTTCACGTAACGCTCCGCAGGATGTAAAGACTTGACTCCATTTCACTCCGGCAAATCTTATCAGAGAGAGCAACATATTTCATGGTCCCAAGTATCTTCAGTAGGCTTACCAGGAAAAAGAAACAGCGCGTGTTGCAAAGGCATTCGCTAAAAGGAAGTTACGATGCAGTTATCATCGGTGGTGGTTTGCATGGACTTGCTGCGGCCTATTTTCTTGCAAAGGAAAGGGGCATGACTGATGTTGCGGTTATTGAGAGACGATATATAGGGTTCGGCGGATCAGGAAGGAATACAGCCATTGTACGCGCGAATCAGCGGACAAAAGAAAATCTCCCTTTGTACGCCGAAGGCCTTGAACTCTGGCCCAAACTTACGGATGAACTCGACTTCAATCTAATGTTTTTCAACTGCGGCAATCTCAATCTGGCCCACAGCGAAGCGGCCCTAGGCTCCATGCGCCTGCTGGTGGCTTCGGCACAATTCCATGGTATCAAAAGCGAACTCTTAGACGCGAAGCAATGTAAAGAGATAGTGCCAATACTCGACATATCGGACCGTCTCACATATCCAATTATGGGCGGTATGTACCATCCGCCCGGAGGTACTGTCCGCCATGACGCGGTAGTATGGGGATTGGCGCGGGGCGTGACAAATCATGGAGTCCATATTCACCAGGGTACGGAAGTTACGGGAATTAATGTACATAAAGGAAGAATAGTTTCAGTAGAAACAGATAAAGGGGCAATTTCCACACCGCTGGTCCTGAACGCCGCAGGAGGTTATTCAACCCTCATCTCAGCAATGGTGGGCATCCAACTCCCCATACATGTCCTGACCATCCAGGCCATGGTCACCCAACCGCTGAAACCTATTCTGCATCACGTTGTCTCGTCCGGTGCCTACCATTGTTATGCAAACCAGACTCTTAAGGGGGAAATCGCAACTGGCGCGCATATGGATCCCTGGCCGAACTATACAACAGATGTATCCGCCCATTATATTAAGCACCAGGCAGAAGCTTTAACAGAACTTATGCCCTGTCTGAAGGGTGTGAAATTCATGCGATCCTGGGCAGGGCTGGCTGATATGACCCCTGATATGGCGCCAATAATTGACGGCAACGACCATATTCAAGGCTATTTCATGGATTGCGGGTGGGGATATTTCGGATTTAAATCAGGTGCCGTGATCGGGAAATATATGGCCGAATTTATGGCCACGGGCCGCTACCCAGACAGGCTCGCACCATTTACTCTCAGGAGATACGAAGATCACCGACTGATGGGGGAAATCGCCAATCCTGTGAATTACGGCCCATGGAATTAGAAAAAAGGAACTAAAAATAAACGAGGTGCACAAGCATGTCACTCACCATTACCTGTCCCATCTGCGGTCAACGAAACGGTTATGAGTTTCGTTTTGGTGGAGAAGAGCGCGGTCCCCGTCCTGATGAGGAAGGTCTTACCCATGAACAGTGGTGCGACTATGTACACATGCGAACAAACATAGGAGGAATTCAGCGTGAGTGGTGGTACCATCGGGACGGATGTGGATCGTGGTTTACGATCCGGCGAGATACGTTGACCAACCTTGAAGTCGAAGGCCCGGAGGAACCATGACGCCACGGCTTAAAGACCTGCCGACTTTGAGAATAAACCCCGCGACGAAACTGTCCCTGACGTATAGGGGCAGGCGCTACGGGGGTATGGCTGGAGACACCATAGCTACGGCCCTGCATGCTAATGGTATCCGGATTTTTTCAAGAAGCCTTAAATATCACAGGCCCCGAGGTCTATACAGCCTTGATGGAGAAAGCAGCAATTGTCTTATGGAAGTTGACGGCGTTCCGAATGTCCGGTCGGCGGTAGCACAGCTGCAAGACGGCATGATTGTGAAACCGCAGAATGTAGTCGGCACACCTGAACATGATTTTATGTCGTTCGTTGACAAGCTGGACCGGTTTTTGCCCGCGGGTTTTTACTACCACTACTTTCATAGGCCGTACAAACTATGGCCGTTCTTTCAAAACCGGCTCAGGAATGCCGCCGGACTGGGCCGACTCAGTCCCTCTTTTCGCATGAAAGGTCATTTTGATGAAATATATCCCAGCACTGACGTGTGCGTTATCGGAGCAGGACCAGCCGGAATGCATGCGGCACTGGCAGCGGGTGATCAGGGTTTCCGCGTCATTCTTCTGGAAGCACGCCCCTGGCCCGGCGGATTCTTTGATTACCGTTCCGCGGGGTATTCCCATGACATCCCCCTCCATAAAAGGGCCCGGCAACTGGCAGATAAGATTGGAGAAAGAGAAAATATCCGCTTTTTCCCCAATACAAACATGATCGGATTTTACGCCAAAAATCTTATCACCGCTTTTCAAGTGGGCAAAGAATCAGATCCATTTGATGAACGCTACATTGAAATCAGGGCTGAAAGTGTTGTAGTTGCCACCGGCTGTATTGAGCGACCCATGATTTTTGACCACAACGAGAGATCGGGGGTTATGCAGGTCAATTGTGCACACAGGCTGGCCAGGACATACGGCCTGCTTCCCGGCAAACGGGCTGTTTTCAGTGTCGGGGATGATCTGGGGTTGGAAGCGGCTATTGATCTTTCTGATCTGGGCCTAAACGTCCTGTGTGTAGCGGATGCCAGGTTTGATGGCCAGGCGTCCTCTCTGTTGGAAGGGCTTGAAAAAAGGAACATCCTCTTCCTAAGAGGCTGGGCAGTTTCAAAATCTCATGGAAACAAGACCCTGAAAAAGGCTACGCTATGTAACATTGACGGTATGATGAGCAGGGATTTCACATGTGATGTCCTTGTTACATCTGCCGGATTAACCCCCGCGGCAGGCCCTCTCTTTCTTGCCAAGGCCAAGATGTCCTATGACTATTTTACGAACTTTTTCCTTCCTGAGGCATTACCTCCAAAGGTCCACGTCGCAGGACGATTGCTGGGCCTTATGGACAGCCTTTCCATTGAGGTGTCAGGCCGTCTGGCGGGTCTTTCCGCTGCTGCCGATTGCGGTGCGCCTGTTCAAAACCATCTTAAGGATGCCCGTGAAGAAATGGAACAACTTCCCGGTCCGGCACGGGGTTCCAAACTGGTCCAGGCCCCGGGGTCCGGAAGAAAACGCTTTATCTGTTTTGATGAAGACGTGACCGTTAAGAATATCTATCAGGCCTGCGACATGGGATTCGACAATGTTGAACTTGTAAAACGGTTTTCAACTGCAGGACTGGGCCCGGGCCAGGGCAATATCGCCGGGCATAATCTGCCGATGATCCTGGCACAATACCTTCAAAAATATGGGGACTCAAGCACAACAATCCTTCCTACAACAATCCGGCCGCCCCTGGTTCCAACCTCTCTGGCGACCTATGCCGGAAAATGCCCTGATCCGGTCAAACGAGCTCCTTTGCACGAGACCATGGAAAAAACCCCGGGTGCAGTTTTCCGGAGGGTAGGCCCGTTGAAACGGGTGCGCTACTTTTCAGATGATTTCACATGCCGCAAAGAGATTGAAAACGTGCGAAACAATGTGGGAATAATCGATGTGAGCACCCTTGGAAAATTCCGAATTTTCGGACCCGAGGCACTCAAGGCTTTGCAGAGGGTCTATGTTGGAGACATGAGCAATATCTCTGAAGGCAAGGTAAAATATTCCGCAATGTGCAACGAAGACGGATGCCTTATTGACGATGGCGTGGTCATCAAAAGGGGCGACAATGACTATTATTTCACCTCTTCCACAAACCGCGCCGACTCCACAGTGGAATGGATCAGATATCACTCGCGACATGAACTATGGGATTTTTGTATGGTGAACCTTACAGAGGCTTTCGGCGCCGTTAACCTGGCCGGACCCTGGTCCCGGGACGTACTCGGGATGATTGCCGATAAGGATTTGTCCAATGAGTTCTTTCCTTACGCGGGGTACCGGGAATTCAAAATAAAGGGAGGTGTGCCGGTAAGGGCCATGAGGCTGGGGTTTGTGGGCGAACTTTCATATGAACTGCATGTACCGGCATCTTATATGAGAACGGTCTGGGATCTGTTGCTGGAGGAGGGTAAACCGTTCGATATCATGCCCTTCGGACTTGAGGCACAAAATGTCCTTCGCCTGGAAAAGGGCCATGTGATCATAGGCCAGGAAACCGAGATACGAACCACATTACATGACCTGGGACTGGAATTTTTATGGCACAGAGAAAAATCGCTCTACAAGACAGTCGGCGCTCCCGCCCTTAGTTTCACGGAACATCAGAAGGGCCGGATGAAGCTGGTAGGATTCAAGATGGAAGATCCGTCCAGACCCCCAAAAGACGGATCAGTCATCGTGGACACAAGGATCCGGGGCCATGTCTGCACAGCGCGTTACAGTTTTACACTGGGAGAATCCATCGGACTGGCACTTGTGCATTCCGATCTGGCGGATATAGGGACACGTTTGGAGATTTTTGAGGACAATATGGGTAAAAAAAGACTTTATGCTACAGTAGTGCCGACCCCATTTTACGATCCTGAGGGGAAAAGGCTGCGGATGTGAGGAGATAAAATGGAATCATTGAAAAGATATTCTCCTGTAAAATTGCCAAACACTCCGGCCCGAACGCAGGTGAGAAACGGCTGGGAGGTGGTGCTTGAGTATGAAGACGAGGGAACAGGTCCTTTTCTGGTTGACCTGAGTCACATTGGTAAATGGGATGTCCAGGGCGAAGACCTCCCTTCGTTGCGGCCCGCCGGTCTTGCCATTCCAGAGGATTCCGAGCAGTGCCTGCTTACAGGAGATTTCCTCTTAAATCTCATAAAATGGAACTGGGCGACCATCTGGTATTTCTCCGAAGACATGCCGGATTTCGCAGACGAATATGCCTTCACTAATGTAACAGAGGCCTATGCGCTCCTTGTGCTTGTAGGTAGAGAGGCTTTTTCCATCATGGAAAAACTCACCTCCCTGGATCTCTTTTCTCCTGATCGGAAACCACCGTTTCTCATCATGGGACCGGTTGTTCACATCAGGAGTCAGGTCGTTGTGCTCTCCGGGGAGAAGGGCGGGTCGGCTGTCCTGGTTGCATGTCCGCGTGGATACGGGCAATCAATGGCAGAGATAATGCTCGACGCGGGGAAGGAATACGGGCTCAAGCCGGGTGGTGAAGACCTCTTTTCCAGTTTATAAAGGGGTCACCCATTAAAGGACAAGTCAAGAGAAAAAACACCTCACCTTAGTAAAATAATGTTATTCTTTGGGATAAGGGGACGTTGGTTCTTTGTTGATAAGTAGGTACGAATATAGGGGTCAAATCTTTGATTGACTTACCTGTAGTGA
>JABMQV010000421.1 GCA_013203065.1 Desulfobacteraceae bacterium
CCCTCTTCGCGGGCGATGTGGTCTTTAACCAGGGAATCGGGAGGACTGATCTGCCCGGGGGCAACGGACAGGAACTGAAAGATAGTATCAAAAGGATAGCGAATCTAGATTTGGATTATGTTTTGACAGGACACGGTGATATTGTATCGGGACGTGAGAAGGTGATTTCCAATTTCGAAGCGATAGAAAGCTACTGGTTCGCATTCATTTGACGAATGGATCTTCAATGCTGATGTGTCAGATTCTTTCTTTGCAAATCAAGTTTTTCCTTTAATTCACCTTGGATTTCTGACAAGTATCGGGCCCACTCAGAGTCTGCATTTATGTTAGGAATTACGGCCGTTCCGCTAATACCGGCCTGGTGCAACCTTTCCCGGATCACCCCTTCCCGCGCCCTTCTCTGTTTTTCCTTCTTTTCCCGAAATTCGCTCAGGATCTGCCTGAGAGGTTCGGTGTCAGCGCTTGTGACATATTCAAGAGCCTCAAGAAACTTCTCGTTTCCTCCCCCCGGTTCCATACGATCCAGGCACTCCTTGGTTAAGGCCTCATTCGCCATCAGGTGTTGCTCCGGGCCAAGGGAGGCCATCTCTTTCCTAATCCCATCTGGTTTTATGAGGCCGTCAAGGAATTTTTGCAAAAGACCCCGTACCTTTCCCTCAATCTCGGTCTTACGAATTGCCTTCTTTTCCCCTTCTGTCATGGTGAGATCTTTGGTCTTCTCCATGATAATATCCAGGGTGCTTTTGATCTCTGCCATCATCCAGACCTCCTGCTGTCAGATTTACACTTCCCAAAAAATCTCTTTATTTCTGGGGTGAGTCCCCAGTGGAAGGGGAACTCATAGATTTTCCATAATCGTATCATGGAGAATGGGTCTGAAGGCCCTGATTTTTTCATTATTTCGTTTCGGATGGACCCGATTTGTAAGGAAAATAACTGTTACATCCCGATCCAAATCCAACCAAACTGAGGTGCCGGTAAACCCGAGATGTCCAACGCTGTTTTCTGAGAAATACCTCCCTGAACTGGAATTCTTAGGAGAGGGCGTGTCCCAGCCCAATGCCCAGGTTCCATCCTTTACAAGGCGTTGACGGGTGAAGAAGGTCCTGACTGTTTCAGGCCTCAGATAGTAACCCTGCCGGCCATAAAAATGGTTCATCAACAGGCTGACCAAGACATAGACTTCCTCACATGTCCCGAAAAGCCCTGCGTGGCCTGAATGGCCGCCAAGCGCATAGGCGTTCTCGTCGTGGACCACCCCTTGGATGACCTCCTCCCGCCATGGGCAGTCTTCGGTGGCCGCAAATTGATTGGCCTTGAATCTGCCGGGAACCGTTGTGTCGCAGATAAATGTTCTTTCCAATGATAACGGGTTGTAGAAGTGGCGATCAAGAAACAGGTTCATAGGGACTCCCGCAGTTTCTTCAATGATCCATTCGAGTATCATAAATCCGAGGTCACTATAAAGAGCTTCCTGTCCAGGACCAAAGATCAGGGGCACCCTCAATAACTGCCTTCTCAATTGTTCCTTTCTCTCTTTGAGCGGAAACCCGACAAGTTCATTATGAAAGGGTTTCCAATCGGGGAAGCCTGCCGAGTGACTCAGCAGCATCCTGAGGGATATGGGAATTTTTTCTCGAGGGACACGGCTCGATAGCACGGTATCGAGCGTTTGGTCCAACTTAATGATTCCATCATCTAACAGCTTCATGATAGCAAGGGTGGTGGCCAAAGGCTTGGTCAGGGAGGCCAGGTCAAAAATGGTTTCCTTCTGCATTGCAGCAGTCTTGGGCCTCAATGAGAGATATCCAATTGCTTTCAGGAAGGCAATTTCCCCCGCTTGCGCCACCAACAGCACAGCCCCCGGATATACCCCCCCATGAACACCTTCTCTGAGTAAAGATTCTAGCAGATTTCTGGTTTCCGCAATCATTATTCTTGTCTCTGGGGAATGGGATTGCTGCCCTCTGAAGCAAAACTCCTTGGAAAGCGGTATCCATTTATGGTAATAGGCAGAACCTTCTAAATCTATTCGGAGTATACACCCAATGGCCATGAGTAACAACGACAATACATACCGACTCACCTTTGAAGACAAAGAAGTTATCCTCATCGGGACGGCCCATGTTTCCAGGGAGAGCGCTGAGCTTGTAAGCACGGTTATTGAAGCGGAAACTCCGGATACAGTATGCGTTGAGCTTTGTCAATCCAGATACCAAACCATCACCCAAAAGGATAAGTGGCAAGATACAGACCTCATCAAGGTTATTAAAGAGAGAAAGGCCTTTCTCCTCCTGTCCAATCTCATGCTTGCATCTTTCCAGAAAAGGATTGGCAAAAGGCTGGGAATTAAGCCTGGAGAGGAGATGCTGCGAGCCATTAAGGTTGCCGGGGAGGTTGGTGCAACTGTCTATCCTGCGGACAGGGACATAAGGACTACCTTGTCAAGGGCATGGCGTCTAATGGGGTTCTGGAAAAGGATTAAACTTCTGGTCCAGCTCGTCGTCTCCATAGGAGAGACAGATTCGATCACAGAGCAGGATATCGAGGAGATGAAAAAAAAGGATGTCCTTGAATCCCTTCTTGAGGAAATCGGGGAGGCACTTCCCGAACTGCGACATATATTAATCGACGAGAGGGATCAGTATCTGGCTTACAAGATACGGACCGTCCCCGGGAAAAAAATAGTTGCAGTGGTGGGGGCCGGACATGTGCCGGGGATAAGGAAATGTTGGAATGACCCGGTGGATGTTGACTCGCTGGAGCAAATTCCCCCAAAGGGGAAACTGATCGCTTTCTTAAAATGGGGTGTTCCATCAGTGGTGGTGGGCCTGATTATTTTGGGATTTTTCTTCGCTGGCGCCTCTGTGGGAATTGACATGATAAAATGGTGGGTCCTGGCAAACGGAGTCCTTTCGGGGATTGGGGCGGTCATGGCATTAGCCCACCCCGTTACGGTGCTCTCAGCGGTTGTTGCGGCTCCGCTTACATCTTTAAACCCCATGATCGCCGCTGGGTGGGTGGCTGGCCTTGTGGAGGTATTATTGGGGAAGCCAAAAGTAAAGGACTTCGAAAGGCTTCCTGAAGACATTTCATCCATCAGGGGATTTTGGAAAAACAAGATCACCCGGATCCTGCTGGTGGTTATTTTTACAAATCTTGGCAGTTCCCTGGGAACCTTTGTGGCCATACCCATGATGATCAAGGTATTTGCATAGGCAGTAATAGAGGGGGCGCGAGCTTATCGAAACGTCAAACCTGTAAGGCTGGTCAACACGATGAGGGCGTGCATGAAAAGCAGAATCGCAAGAGGGCAAACAACCCAGAGGTGAGCCGTGATCTCCCTTGCATCTTGCTCCTGCCTGCCGTATTTTTTTCTTGAAAGGTGACGCCAACGAGATAATAGCGTAGCCAAACCAAGGGTTAAATATAGATAATTCCACACCAGGAGCCACACGGGATAAGCACCCCAAAAGCTCTTGACCTCCTTTACATGGAAGAGATACACACACATAAAAACGGCCCCTGTGGCCCCGAACAATAGCATTCCAATAGACACCTTGATACGCCTGAGATGGCCGCACCAATCCCAATCGCCCGTGCCACAATCCTTTAAGCCCATGAGGGCAAGGACACCGATGACAGATGATGCTGAATTGACAGCCATATCGGTCCAGCCATAAAAGCGGCCCTGATAAATGCCCTGCTCCAGTTCATCAACGACACCCAGCATGGAAGAGCACAGGACCACCAGGAGCAGTATCCCTTTCCCTTGGTAATCGATGGAGATCGCTTCGAAGAGAAGCCAGGACATGAGGACATATTCCGGTATGTGGATATGTTTATTCGGGTTTGGCTCAAGGGTGACGATGATGGATACAATAATGGCGCAGGGAATAGTAAAACCCAGGCACTTGGCCCCCTTTTTGGCAAGGAAACCAGAGATAAGGTATGCCAACCCGGACAGGATGATGATGACAAGGGGGATCTTACCTGCAACTTCAGCTGAAAACCCCTTCTCTATGGCCTTGTAGGCCGTAATGGCATGGGGGAGTACAATAGTATAGACCGCCACCAATGCCCAAAAAATTACCCTGGAGAGGGTGCTTCGTTTAGGGGTTTTCATCTCACCCGGAATCGAAAAGACAACCAAGGAGACCCTTTTATCTGGGAAGATTTCAGGCCAAGTCGGCAAAAAAAGGGTTATCGGCCGATGCCATATAACCCCCTTGATTTCATGGTAGGCACGAAGGGATTTGAACCCTTGACCCCTACCGTGTCAGGGTAGTGCTCTCCCCCTGAGCTACGTGCCTACAGTTTGTATTAACTTATCAAGCGGCACCGAATATGTCAAGTAGTGTCGGTTATGATTTGCCCCCAGGACTTCAATCGCCCATAGTACCCTCCCCTATCATCCGAAACCAGTTGCGCATGTAATGGAGCCCGGAGCTTATGGTTAAGAGCCCTGTAATCCAGAACAGGTAGACAGCGACTTGTGGCGGTATATGAAGGTAG
>JABMQV010000422.1 GCA_013203065.1 Desulfobacteraceae bacterium
CAACAGATTGATGGTCATGTCATTGATTGTCTTTTTTTCAAAAGGTCCCACGGTGTCATAAATTTCCTGCAATATGGCGATTTCATTTTTTGAAATCCCCTGGTAAAGATTCTCCATCCAGCTTTTGGCGTATTTTATCTTGACAAAGGAGAGGTGAAAGGCAATCATATCCTTCCAATTCCTGACCCGTTTATGGAATTCCCACTGGAAAAACAGCTCAAAAACATTCCCCGAAAACCCCTTTCTCGCCAAATTGATCGTTTTGCCAAATATTACATCATCCGCCTGGTCGTTTATCCATTGCACCCGAAAACTATAATCCAGCAAATAGGCCGGCAAACGCACATTCTCAATGGTAAACTTTAAGGTCTCGTCCTTCACCCCGATCCTTTTTTGTTCAACTACCCAACCATCCCCGAGATGCTGGGTTGTCTCCAGACCGCTATCGCTCGGTTGCTCATCAACCGGCATTCCTCTCAGCCGATTGACAATGTTTTCCATGGAATTGCCTTCTCGTTTTAAAAGAAGGATCTGCTCTATCCGCGCTATAACAGCAGGGGGGAAGTACCCGATTTTTTTTGCCCCGGTCCCAGGAGTTATTGGTTTTTGGACAATAGGCCGTGGAACAATTTCCATTTTAATGTAATTATTAAGTGTTGCCCTTGAAATACCTGTTTTTAAAAGGATTTCCTTTGTATCGATAAAATTTTCAGGAACAGGATTTGGCATGGTCAAACAATTATTTGGACACTATGCGGTTGGTTGACATATATATTGTCTAAATTAGCGATAAATAATTATACACTAAATAATTTTATTTGTCAATTCAATAGATTAAAGTGTCTAAATGCAGTTAGACAAATCAGTTATTGACTTATATCTCGATTGATTCCCGAGAAGGGGTACCACCGGTTTGCACCGAGGCCTTGAGCCGGAGTTCCTTATAAACTGAAAATGGAGGGAACGGTTTTTCAGGCAAATGCCGGGGGGATTTCCTTAATCTATCAGGAACAGCTGAAAAGCGTTCTGGAGGTCTGCCCCCTACCCTACTCCCGGGAGGAAATCTGTTTTTTCGCTGTCTTGGATCGGGGCTGAAACATATCCCGCAGCGAATGCAATTCACGACAACCGACCAGTCTGGCAACCAGAAAATAAATGGCAATGCCGCTCAGGATCAGGCCACCCAGATTTATTGTCATGCCCCAGAATCCCACACCCGGATGGGTGCTCAGCAAACGGGAATGGAGAAAATAGATTCCTGCCCCCATAGCACCCGCAGACAAGGCAGCCTTTGAGGCCGAAACGAGGACCGGCCTCAACTCTCCTATGGTAATCTTTCTCTTCAAGAAAATGATCAGGAGACAAAACTGTAGAGACGAGGCCAAAGACAAGGCAAGTGCAAGCCCGGCATGTTTCAAAGGACCCATGAGGGCCAGGCTAAAGATCAGATTGGCCGCCACAGCAACTATCGCCACCTTCACGGGAGTTTTGGTGTCCTGAAGTGCATAAAAGGCAGCAACCATCACCCGGATTCCGGAAAAGGCAAGGAGGCCGAGGGAATAGAAAAATAAGGCCTTGTTTGTCATCAGGGTGGAGTGAATATCGAATGCACCCCTTTGAAAAAGGACGCTAATGATCGGTTCCCCCAAGACAATCAATCCCACGGCGCAGGGTAAGGTAATAAAGAAGACCAGACGAAGGCTGTAGCTCAGGGTGTCCTGAAACTCACTCAGGTCTTTTTTTGCGGCCAGGATAGAAAGGGAGGGAAGGGCTGCCGTACTAATGGCTATGGCAAAAATTCCCAAAGGGAATTGGACAAGACGGTCCGCATAGTAAAGCCATGAGACACTCCCCTCAGCAAGAAACGTGGCCAGGAGCGTCCCCATGAATTGGTTAAACTGATAGACCGCGGAACCCACAATGGCGGGGAGCATGAGAAGCCCGATCCTCCTCACCCCCGGGTGGCCTGGGTGCCAGAGGGGAAACACCTTGAGCCCTTCCTTGAGAACCCAGGGGATCTGAAGACCGACCTGCAGGATCCCCCCGATCAGAACACCAAGGGCGATCCCCACAATGGGCTCGGGAAGGTAAGGTGAGATGAAATAGGCAGCCCCGATGATACCGACGTTTAGAAAAATGGGGGCGGCCGCAGGTGCTCCGAAATGACGCAAGGAGTTCAGGACACCCATAAAAAAGGCGACCAGACTTATAAAGAAGATATAAGGAAAGGTAATACGCGTCAGGAGGACGGTTAAATCGTATTTATCTCCTGCCCCCCCAAACCCAAAGGCCTGTATCCTCACGATCCAGGGTGAGAAAAGAACCCCGAGGAGGGCCAACGCGGCAACGATCAGGGCAAGAAGCGTCAGGATGGTCCGTGCCAGTTCAAACGCATCTCTCCTGCTCTTTTGGGTCAAATACTCCGTAAAGACAGGAATAAAGGCAATGGTGAGGGAGCCTTCTGCAAAAAGGCGTCTCAGCAGATTAGGGATGCGGAATGCTACGAAAAAGGCATCCGCCGCCATGCCTGTCCCAAAAAATCGGGCCAAAACCATGTCACGGACAAGACCCAGGACACGGCTGATAAGGGTGAAAAAACCAACCACCCCTGCTGCACGGCCGACCTTATTATGCTCGGATTTCGCTGATATCGAACGCGGCACAGAAAACTCTTGACATGCAGAAGCAATCTATGTAAAAGACACGGTTCCATGCTAACAATGCAGGAACTTCCGTTTTTAAGTCTTGCGGAGCGTAGATAAATCTTTCAAGGAGGTCCAAGTTTGGCGACCCATAAATCAGCCCTCAAGAGGGCGAGACAAAATGAAGTCAAGAGAATAAGAAATAAGTCCTATAAGAGCAGAGTCAAGAAAGCTATAAAGGAAGTCAGAGCCGCTATTGCCGACAACTCGCCGGATCAGGCCGAAAAAAAACTTTCAGACGCTACTTCTTTTATCCAGAAGACGGTATCCAAAGGCGCAATCCACAAAAGACAAGCCTCTCGAAGAATTTCCCGCTTGGCACGTCAAATCAACGGGCTCAGGGCATCCTGAAAAACCATCACCGGCAGAGGGATATCACCACGTTCTCAAGGATCAGCTGCGGCTGAGAGCCGGATTTCAGAAGGCCATCGGCCCGGTATAGGATGTCAAACGCCTGTTCAAGGTCATCTCCGCTCCAGGCCCTTGCCTGCCGGACTACCTTATCCACCAGAAAATTTGGCACCCCCACCTTTCCTGCCACCTGGGAGACATGTCCACCCCCTTCCACGACAGATTTGGTCTGCCACAATATGCGCATCTGGCGAATAAGCATTCCTAAGAGCCCCAAGGATGACTGGGCGTCTCCCATTTCCAGATATCTTTCCAGCACGGATATTGACTCAGCACACCGCTTGAACGATATCTGATCTATCAGTTCGAAGATGGTATAGGTGCGGCTGTGGATCGCCAGGGCCTTTGTTTCTTCAAGCCCCACAGGGGTTTCTCCATAACGGACATAGAGTTTTTCCAACTCGTTGGAAAGATCCATGAGCCGGTTTCCTACAATCTGTTGGAGGTAGACGCAGGCCTCTTTTTCTATATTCAACCCCAGGTCCTTTGCCATTTTTATAATCCATGGCAACACCTGTTTGTCATATAGCTTCTTGAAATTGACGCTCCTTCCCAACTCCCTGATCTTTTTGTAAAAGGCCTTTCTGAAATCTGTTTTGGAAGAGACAAACAATAAACAGGTGGATTCTACCGGGTCTTCAAGATATGGGATAAAACTCTCAAGGGCTGCAGTGGGGATATTGTCAGTCCTTCGAACGATAACGAGCCTTTTGTGGGTCATAAAGGGAAGGGTTCTTGCTGTATCAATAATCTCCGCCGGGTGAACCTTTTCTTCTTTTCCCCCATAATAAATCTGGAGGTTAAAACCCCTTGCTTCCTCCGGGATAAGGGCTTTACGAACCGCGTTTAACAGCTTTTCAAGTAAAAATTCATTCTCCCCATAGAAGAGATAAAACGGGAACAATTGCCCCTTTTCAAGTTGTTTCAGGACTTTTTCAGGTTGCAGATCCCCCGGCATTAAAACCTTTCCATCGTCTTCAGATAGAACCTTTGGGCCAAGAGTAGAGCAATTTTTTCTGTGGCCCTTCTTTGGTTATATTGGGTCCTGAGGGGATCCGAACTGACGTTATAGGTAGCCTTCTCTCGCATGTTGTTTACTGACCAGACAACCTTTCCTGTTTTCCTGTCCATCAGTTTGGCATCCAGTTCGATGATAAGCCAGCGGGAATTGGTAATCTCATAATTATAGGTCTTTCCCTCGATAGTCTTAGCATCGGTGTCATAGCCGATGGGTTCAGTCCAAATCTTACGGACATGCCCCACCAAGACCGCAGCAGCCTCGGACTTTGGGGCAAATGGAATTTTTGACTGGGTCAGAAACTCCTTACGGATCACCTCCGTGAAGTAACCTTCAAAACCTAATGATGAAGAGGGGCTGGCCATAAGAGGGATGGCAAGGCTATCTATCTGGAGCCCCCCCATTGGCTTGTCCGTGGCCTGGAGATGATAACCGCAACCCGTCGTGGCAATCAACCACATGATAATAGATAACCCGATTAATATTGATGAGTTATGGCTATCTATTGACCATTTGAATGATATTTTTTTTACCATTTTATACCACCACATTGACCAATTTTTTCTGCACCACAATGACCTTCTTTATTGCCTTTCCCTGGGTGAAGCGCTGAATTCTTTCATCTGCCAGGGCCTCGGCCTCGATTTCATCTTTGCCATAGGAGGC
>JABMQV010000423.1 GCA_013203065.1 Desulfobacteraceae bacterium
GGAGTGCTCTTTTGTATTAACCGATCTGGCCGGGTTCACACCTATCATGGAGGAATCCAAGCCGTCAGATGTCATGTCTCTGCTCAATACATACCTTGATGAAATGGTGAAGATCGCTTTTCGTCATGACGGGACATTGGACAGGATTGTGGGTGATGGGGTTTCCGTCATGTTCTCTGCTCCCGTCACGCAGCCTGATCATGCCGTCCGAGCAGTTGCCTGTGCTCTTGAAATGGGTGTGTTTACGGGTGGGTTTTCAAAGAAAAAAAAGGCTGAAGGTATCAACTTTGGTGAAACTCGCATCGGGGTTCACACTGGTGTTGTTATGGTCGGCAATTTCGGGGGTAAGACCATGTTCGACTACCGTGCCCTCGGGGACCCCATCAACACAGCGGCCCGTCTTGAGAGCGTAAACAGGTATTTGGGAACACACATTTGTGTAAGTGGGGCAACAGTGGCCAAATGTCCAAACTTCATAGGGCGGCCAGTGGGCACTCTCCTGCTAAAAGGAAAATCTCAAGGTATTGAAGCATTCGAACCTTTGCAAAAGGAACAGGCCCAATCCCAGGCGACCGCTGCCTATATGGAGGCGTTTAACCTGATGCAGCGCAAAGAGCCAGGGGCACTGGAAGCATTTGTCGCCCTTGCGGGGGACTCCCCCGACGATCCGCTTGTTGCTTTTCATCTGGAACGTCTTCAACGAGGTGAGATCGGTGCGACCGTGATTTTGAGTGGAAAGTAACGAAAAGGGGATTAGGTCAGAAGAAATCCAACAGACGGAAGTTTTTACCAAACCGTTATGGCCACCCGGCGGTTCCTGGGCTCCGGGACGTCATCGGCCGTTTCCACCAAGGGGTTGTTTTCTCCGTGAGAGGTTACTTCAATGGCCTTTGGATCAAAACCCGCCTTCACCAGGATGTCCCTGATTGCCTCGGCACGCCTTAACGCAAGACGGTGGTTGTATTTCTCATCGGCGGACCGGTCAGTATGACCAATGACCGATATGTTGGGGACCTCGCGTCGGGAAATGGCTTTAACAATTTTGGGGAGTTCTTTTTTTGAGTCCGGTGTTAGGTCTGTTTTGTCCAGTTTGAAATAGAGGATAAAGGAGATGGGGGGCTGGGGGGTGGCGTCAAGTGCCTTGCCAAATACTTCCCGGATCTTTTTTTGATCCAATGGAAACGGTTTGCTGGGCGGCTTTCCCGGTTCATCCATACCCGTAGCAAAATCTGCCTTGTCCAGCAGCCGGGTTCCTGAGGGGTTTGTAACCGTGACCGCCCCGGTGGTCCCGTCAGAATCCTCAAGTAGCACCACATAGTTCTTTGGCAGGCCGCCGCATCCCGCCAGAAAGATCACGAGTGCCATCACAGCCGGCATCAGGATTTGAACCAACAATTTCATTGCCCATCCCCCTCGATTTTGACGAGAAACCGGGTTCCTCGTATCCCGATAGTTCCGGGGGGGGTCTCTACCGATACTGACTCAGGTGCAAGTTTAGCAATGGTTCCGGAGACAAAATGTAATGTTCCGCGTGTCATCCTGGATGTGAATGAAAGGGCTTTTTCCCGTGGTTGATACACGAATTCATCTACCACAAACTCGGTATCCGGCCCAATCGAAATCATGGTGTTGTCCTTAAAGGTAACCCCCATCGCGCCGGCTGCTCCTGTTTTCAAGAGGTCGTTCATGTATACAGAATGACCGATATCGGCGGTTTGGCGCATCCCCTGCCTTACCACGAAGGCGGGCTTTTCGACTTTTTTGATGTATCCGATTGCATCGTCCCCAGCCAAAGAAGAGCCGCCTCCAACAAACAAGGCTGCAATAAGAAAACCTGAAATAGTGCACGTACGGATTTTCATTGTTTCACACTCCTCAAAATCAATGTCGGATAAAATGATGGTAGCTTTCGACACGTCCGGATAGCAAACAACATCATGATTAAGAGGAGTATAGGAGAATCTGGCCCCGAGGTCAAGGACAGGTGAAACAGGGCCCTTGACATAAGACATATCAATCAGTTTATACTGCCTGCGCCAAAGGGAATTTGAAAAGAGTAACCCCAGTATCTTGTAGTTGCTTCCTCAAACCAGTATTGGCCCAGGACCGATGACTACCTGAGAATTCTGAGTTTACCAGCAAGGCAGGAAATGGTAAAAGACGTCGTATGCCAAGATTAGCATGACTTGACGCACCCGGGGGGTTGCCTCATTTTATGCTCAGATCGTAGATTGATAATTGGAGTTAGTCAGTGGTTAGTCGTCATTGGCCATTGGTCCGCGGTCATTTGTCATTTGTCATTGGGTTCAGTCTATTGGTTTTTGATTGGCGATCGCTGGGTTTTGGTCGCGGTCAGATCTCATGAGGAATAAAACAAGAATGTCAAATATTCCCACGATCCATGATATCCGAAACACAGAACGGCGTATTCGTCGGCATATCCATCGAACCCCAGTCCTTACCTGCAATGGAATCAACCAGATGGTGGGAGGAGAAATCTATTTCAAGTGCGAGAATTTCCAGAAAGCAGGTGCGTTCAAATTTCGAGGTGCAGCAAACGCCGTATTCTCACTGAGTGACCAAGAGGCTTCTCATGGCGTGGCAACGCATTCATCAGGCAATCACGCAGCCGCTTTGGCGCTTGCTGCTCGCTCAAGGGGCATTCAAGCGTACGTTGTCATGCCGGAAAACGCCCCTCAGGTCAAGAAGGATGCCGTAGCGGGTTACGGGGCACAGATAACCTTCTGCCCCCCTACCCTTAAAGATCGAGAGAAGCGCCTCATCCAGGTGATAGAACGGACAGGTGCGGCATTCATTCACCCTTACGACGATTAC
>JABMQV010000424.1 GCA_013203065.1 Desulfobacteraceae bacterium
GACCTGCAGAATTCTCTTATCTCCTCCAAAGTGCTTCTCTCCCCCTCCTTTAGCTGTATAAAGGCCTTTGGGGCCTCGCCCTTTAGATCATCGGGAATGCCCACGATGACGAGGTCCTTTATTTTGGGGTGGTCCAGCATCATATCTTCCACCTCGGAAGGGTATACCTTCTCTCCACCGACATTAATCATATCCTTTTTTCGATCCACAATATACGCATAACCGTCCTCGTCCATATGGGCGATATCACCTGAATGAAACCACCCCTCCGTATCAAAGCTTTCTTTCGTGGCCTCCTGCTTATTCAGATAGCCATTGGTAACGCAGGTCCCTTTAACGCAAAGCTCTCCTTGTTCGCCCGGGGGCAATTCATTGCCTTCTTCATCGATCACCTTCATAACCGCGTCGTCCATGCCCTTTCCACAGGAACCGATCCGGGTCTCGGTATAGGGCGAGGTGGAACCTACGCACGAGACCTCTGTCAGCCCCCATGCCTCGGCGTAACGCCACTTCAACCTGTCTTCCACCTGGCGGATCAGGTTCTCCGGCATCTTGGTGGCGGCCGAAAGACAGAAGGCCACCGATGAGATATCCCGTTTCTCGAGGTCGGGTTGTCTGAGAAGCAGGTTGTACATGGGAGGGACACCCTGAAACACCGTAGGTTTGAGCCTTTCGATATCATCGATTGCCTTGTCAGGATAGAAACGCTCGACGGTGATCACACTCCCTCCCCTGGAAAGCATCCCCAATGTCCCGTTTACCAGCCCCCAGCAGTGAAAGATAGGGGTGGCCACCATGATGGTGTCTTCCGCTCTGAAATGGACCTTGCCGAACTCGGTGGCGTTGTGCCAGATGTTGAGATGCGTGGCCATAACCCCCTTTGGCCAGCCGGTGGTGCCCGATGTGTACATCAAATGGCAGATATCGCTCCCTTTTGTGCCGGGGGGATCAAACTCTCCGCTCCCCCCTGACAGCATCTCCATAAAGCCAGGGTAGTCCTTTGCCTGATCTTCCTCCAGAAGGATCACATCGGTCAGAGAGTTCACCTCAGGCCTTACAGATTCTATGATAGGGAGTCGCTTTGAGTCCACAAGGACGGCCTTGGAATTACAGTCGTTGAGGATATAAGCGACTTCTGTCTTCCGGAGCATGGCATTGACCAGATTTAACGTCACCCCCGCCCTCACTGTCCCCAGATAGGCGATGATCAGCTCCGGAAGGCTAGGCAAGAATAGGGAAAGTACATCCTCCCGTCCAAGCCCCAGTCTTATGAGACCGCCAGCAGCCCTGTTGATCAGGGTATCCAGTTCGGAATACGAAATGCGCCGATCACCAAAGATGATGGCCGTCTTGTGGGGATTCTCCCTTACATGCCGTCGTAGAATATCAGATACATTCATGCCTGCCCCCTTCAAAAAGATTGAAACATGCCGTTCAGGATATGTGGAATATAGAAAAATCGGATTGACCCTGTCAATCCTTCAAGGCAGTTTTGCGGTCAACTCAATACTTGGCATAAGCGCCCTGCTATGCTAATTAAACCGATCAGGGCCTTTGGTTTATTGCTATCGGGACACGAGGTGGGTGTCCAGAAGGGGATAAATCGGGCACTTTTCGGTAATGGGTTGTTTGATTAATAATGGACAAATTGCTTGGGAGGAGACCAATCCTATGGCGGGACTAGATCACATTCAACTCGGGGTAGGGTTTTATCCTGACTGGTTTTACAAACATTACGGCATCTCCTTTGGCAGGGAGTACTATTTTGATCCGGAAATCCGGGTCCAGACTCGAATGGAGATAGACAAGCGGCTCCACGAAAGGTTTGGGGACGTGGGGTTGGGGGACCCGGCGCCCAAGCCCAAGCCTGTGATAACATTCGGTATGGTCATGCTCCCGGCCATTTTTGGTTGCGAGACAGTATTTAAGGATGAGGCGCTCCCCTGGGCCATGCCCCTTAACCTCTCTGAGAAGGAAGTGATGAAACTTGAGGTCCCGGATATATTCAATGCCTATCCTATGACCGAAGTTATCAAACAGATTGACCATCTAAAAGAGAAGTACGGCAAAGTGGTGGGTGATATCAATGTCACCGGCGTCCAAAACTTGGCCCTCAAGATAAGGGGAGACCAGCTATATTACGATTACTATGAAAACCCGAGATTATGTCATCACCTTTTAGAGATATGTACTGAGTCCATCATTCAACTCTTCAAATTTATTTATAAGACCACCGGGACCGGAGCAATGGATGTCACACCCATGTGCGATCCCAAGCTCTTTGTCATCCCCAATTGTACGGTAGAGCAGGTTTCCCTGAAGGCCTACGAAGAATTTATCCTGGATTACGATAATCAGGTGGCAGACGCGTGCCACCCTCTTGGGATCCACCATTGCGGTTCCGTAAATGAGGTACTGGAAGGATATGCAAAGGTGCGCCATCTGGAGTTTGTCGAAGTAGGTTTTGGGTCTGATGTAAAAAGGACTCGGGAGGTATTCGGTCCCCAGGTGGCGGTCAACTCCCGTATAAGCCCCGTCTTGATGAAAAATGGTACGACCGAGGAGATAGCAGCGGAGGTTCGAAACCTGATCGATCAGGGTGCGCCCCTAAACAATTTTTCCATTGATACGGTTGGATTGACCTATGGCACTCCGGATGAAAACGTCAAGGCAGCCCTTCGAACCGCAAAAGAATATGGGAAAATCGACCGTGAAGTCCCTTCTGCCGGTGGCCCCCCTCATTTCTTCAGGTTCCGGGAAGCTGTAAGTCCTGTGGAGACGGCCATAAGCAGCCCCACAAAAACAGTTTTTATCGGTCCCGGTCACCCTCTCGTAATCATCGGGGAACGTATCAACCCCACCGGCAGAAAAGAGCTGGCCCGGACCTTGGAGAAGGGAGATCTCAAGCTGGTACAGTCTGAGGCCCTCAAGCAGGTGCAAGAAGGGGCTCACATACTGGATGTAAATGTGGGCATCTCCGGGATAAACGAACCTCAGATCTTGAAAGAGGCCATCTATGCCATAGGTGAAGTCACAGACGTCCCCCTGTGCATCGATTCGGCCCTCCCGGATGCCCTGGAGGCCGGCTTGGAGGCCTATGAGGGGAAGGCGCTCGTCAATTCTGTCAATGGTGAAAGGGATAAGCTGAACAAAATACTGCCCCTGGTCAAATCCCATGGCGCGGCGGTCATCGGACTCACCATGGATGATAAGGGGATTCCTGCCGAAGCAACCAAACGACTGGAGATAGCGAGGCTGATCGTCAAGAGAGCGGAACAGGAGGGCATCCCCCGTGAGGATGTGATCATCGATCCCCTGGCCATGGCCCTCAGCGCGGACGATAAGGCAGGTTTGGAAACTCTGAAGGCCCTTCAGCTAATACGCGATGAACTGGGTGTCAACCAGACCCTGGGGCTTTCAAATATCTCTTTCGGCCTTCCCGAACGCTCGTCCATCAACTCCCTCTTCCTGGCGATGGCCATCCAAAACGGTTTGACCTGCCCCATTGCCGATCCCACGGTTTGGGAGATGCGGAGGGCGATTTTACTTACCGACCTGTTGCTGGGGAAGGACGAATTTTGCATGAACTACCTCTCCGCCTCCGCAAGAAACCTCGGGAAGCCTGAATTAATAGGAGCAAAAGGAGACGAAGAAAAGGGGGCTGACGGAGATCTTGTGGCCATTAAAGAGGCCGTCATCAACGGCAGGAGAAGGGTTGCGACAGAACTCACTAAAGAGGCTTTAGCCAAGGGTGCAGCCCCCGAAGATCTGATAAACAATTATCTTATCCCGGCCCTGAATGTGGTGGGTGATAGGTTTGAGAAAAAGAAGATTTTTGTCCCCGAGATGATGATCGCCGCAAAAAGCATGCAGGATTGCGTTGACCTGGTCAGACCTCTGCTGAAAAAGGAGGCAGATACGACCTTTGGAACCGTTGTCATAGGAACGGTATTTGGTGACTTACACGATATCGGAAAAAATCTCACAAAACTCCTCCTCGAAAGCTCGGGGTTCAAGGTAATCGACCTTGGTGAAAACGTTCCAACGGACAAATTCGTTGAGAGCGCCAAGGAGCAAGACGCAGATGTGGTAGGGCTCTCATCTCTCTTGACCACCGGCGACCCTCATGTGGAGGAAACTGTAAGGGCACTCAAGACCAGTGATATCTCTGAAAAGCTCAAGGTGATTTGTGGTGGCGCCGCCCTTACACCCAAATTTGTCATGGAGGTCTGCGGCGCAGATGCCCATGCCAGAGACGCGGCAGACGGGGTGAAAAAAATCAAAAAAATGCTAATGAGTACTGACTGATACGTTCACCCCGGTCCGATCTGCCACCCCTTGCCAAGATGAATGGCGAAATTCCTTACGGGTGGCGGAACTCACTGCTCCCCCATTCGATGATACAAAAAGAGATTTGAAGGATGGACAAGGTCCTATTCATGCCATGGAATAAGGCGGCTGTGGCTGACGGAAGCCGTGATATTCTTCAGTTGGCACAGCAAATTGATCTTCCCCTCCGATCCACCTGCGGGGGCAAGAAAATATGCGGCAAGTGCAGGGTGATCGTGGAGGAGACCGGTACCTCCCTGTCCAAACCCTCGGAATTGGAGAAGATGGCCCTGGGCAAACTCCTTCAAAAAGGCTATCGCCTTGCGTGCGAAACCATACCAAAGGGCCCTGCCATCGTGAAAATCCCCGAAGAAAGCCAATTCAAGCGCCAGGTGGTTTTGACCTCGGATACGCCACACCCGCATCCCGTGCGCTTGCGTCCCATGGTTCGCCAATACTTTGTAGAGGTGCCCTCCCCTGTCCTCCATTCCGTGATTGGGGACCGCGAAAGGCTCCTTCTTGCGCTTCAGGATACTTACGGATTAAAACGGCTCACCCTTGACCCCTTTGCATTAAGAAAGCTCCCAAGCGCACTTGCCTCAGCCGGAAGGGGAGTTACGGCCACCCTATGGAATAAGAGGGATCTCATTGACCTTTGTCCTGGAACCGCCCCGAGGCTGGTGGGCATGGCCTTTGATGTGGGCACCTCCACAGTGGTGGGATACCTCATGGATCTGGAGACGGGTGAAAGTCTCTCGGTAACATCGGCCGTAAACCCTCAGATTGTCTTTGGAGCCGATGTTATCAGCCGCATATCCTTTTGCCAGGAAAATGAGAATGGACTGGAAAAACTGCGCATCGCCATCATTAAATGCCTGAACGGTCTTATCATGGATGCCTCGCAGGATGCAGAAATTGACCCAGACCTGATCATGGAGGTGACGGTTGCCGGTAATACAGTAATGCATCATTTTCTCACGGGCCTGGATCCTCGATATTTGGCAATGGCACCCTATGCCCCTGTCCTCCAGAACCCTGAAGACCTCAAGGCCCGGGATCTGGGTCTTGAGGTGGGGAAATCAGCGTATGTTCACCTGCTTCCCCTCAAGGCCGGATTTGTGGGAGGCGATACCATCGCCGGTATATTGGCAACAGGCCTTCACAGGACCAAGGTCCCTTCCCTTCTCGTAGACCTGGGAACAAACGGCGAAATCGTTCTTGCCTGCAAAGACCGTCTCATCTGCTGTTCAACTGCCGCCGGCCCCGCCTTCGAGGGCGGGCACATCCGGTGGGGTATGCGGGCTTCTGCCGGGGCCATCGAAAAGGTCAAAGTTGATCCGGGCACTTTGGATGTACGGGTGAAAACGATCACTGGCAAACGCCCCTTGGGATTGTGCGGTTCAGGCCTCATATCCGCAACAGCAGAAATGATCAGAAGGGGCATTATCCTGGAAAAGGGGAATTTTAACAAAGAGATTCGATCCCCCCGGCTCCGTCGAGGGGAGGATGGCAGAGAATTCGTACTGGCATGGGCATCCGAGGCCGGGAATAACCATGATATCACAGTGACGCAAAAGGACGTGGCTGAACTTCAGTTGGCCAAGTCGGCCATCTGTGCCGGTGCCACCTTACTGAGGGAATTTTTTGGAGGTGAACAGATCCGCAGGATTCTGCTGGCCGGAGCATTTGGGAATTATGTGGACCCCCAGGACGCTTGCACACTGGACCTCCTCCCGGACAGCCACACCGCCAGAATTATAGGAGTAGGCAATGCAGCCGGATACGGCGCATGCCTGGCCCTGCTGGACAGTAACAAGAGGAGGGAAGGCCAAAGACTTTCAAAAAAATTGCAATATCAAGAGCTTGCCGCAACCCAACGCTTCCAGGATCTCTTTATAGAAGGGATGCGCTTTACGTCGGCTCACGATTATCGGCTAAACTCCTGATCGACATTGGCGTTCCTGGTATAGCCTTCGACTATTTTCTTGACATCAATCTGGAGGAGTTCTGCGTAGGATTTCAAAAAGCTTTTCAAGTAGACCATGGGGGGAAGCTCATCAAACTGGTCACCTTCGATGGCCCTCAAGACTGACTTGCGGATCCTTGCGACTTCAAAAACCTCCTGAAGTCTTATTCCGATTGATTCTCTTAGTCTCTTGAGATCATTTCCCGAAATCACCTCTTTCGAAAGGATTTCAGCAGATATAGCTGTCACATCTTGCTCTTGGACCTTTCTCTTTACCCTTTTAACAAACGCAGTATGGTCAGGTGACCAACCCTTTTGAAAAAGAGGGATGGGCTTCTTCTGCTTTGTCTTACCCCGGATAGAAGCGGGTACAACTCCTGAATCAACAAGCGACCTGTCATATTCTTCCCTCTTTTTGTCATCTACTAAAGTAAGAAATGCCTCCTCGATTTTCTTGAGGATCTCGGCCCTTTCATCATCCGAGAAAAAAGAGTAGGAAATCATAGAGTCTTCGTCGTAGATGGAAAGTCCCTTCTTGTATGCCTGTCTGATCTCAAAATAGGAGGCGTTCAAGGGAATGTTCAGAATTTCATAAAAATTCAATTCTTCAAATTTCTTCATGATACGCTTGGTACCTGTCAGAAACTGGTTGGTCCTTATCAATTAGTTTGTCAGCGATACTCTGCAAGTTCAGGACAGTATGAGTATAGGGGTATTTTGTGGCGTAGGTCCTATTGGACAATACGGAATCGCGGACCCTTTCGTCGTAACTGACATTTCCCAGGAATTGAAATTCTGAATGAAAATGCCTGTTGCAGACCTCTTCAATCTTTTCCCCGAGATGCTCATCGGTGTTCTTTTGAAACTTGTTCAGAATGAGTTTGAATCCAAATGCCCTCAATTTCTCCAGCAAGAGCTTACCCTTGGCAGGATCTTTCTCCATCATGGCCTCGATTATATCAGTCGATTTGACGGTTGCACTCTTGTTCTTTATGTTTGCAATGATCTCTCTCACGATTTCAAAGAAAGCGCGTTGCTTTAGGACCTGTTTCACCTTTCTCAAATAGACCGCTCTGATAAAACGGGCCGTGTTCTCAATCGATGTCGGTTCCGGCGTGAATATGAACAGACCCTCATTTGAGGTCAAAAAGAAATCAATGGTGTTGAAATTCGTACCAGCTCCCAGATCCAACAAAACGTAATCGTAAGGAAGCCTTTGAATGGCTCTGATTATCTTCAGTTTTTGGGCATGAAACAGGTTGGCGATTTCCAGAGAGCAGTTCGCGGAACTCACAAGAAAAAGATTTGAAATTGAAGTAGATACAACTACTTCATCAAGTTTTTTACATGTTTTGTTGAAGAATTGATTGAGTCCAATTTCTGGATTCCTTATTCCCAAACAGGTGTGCAGATTTGCCCCGCCCAGATCCAAATCCACCAAGACCACCTTCTTTCCCTGTTTTGCAATCAGGGCGCCAAGGTTGGCCGCCATAACGGTCTTTCCCGTGCCACCTTTTCCGCCGCCTAACGGGTATATGTGTGACAATTTTTCACTCCTTCGGATTACCTCATGGATCTTCTCGTTTGGCCTATCCTTTTAAACCCATTCTTTTTGGGAAGGCAATTGTGAATCAGATTTATTGTTTTGTCAACAGGATATCTTGCTAATAATAGGAGTAAAATCCGGATTCGGAGATTGAAGTGGAGAGAGTTTAGGCTATTTTGCGATCTGATTCTTTCGGTACTGCCAAAAGGCCTCTCGCATTGCCACATAAGGGTCCAGTGCAGCCTTCTTGAAGGATTGGTACTCCCCCAGTCTGAGGGAAGTACTGTTGACCCAGTCATAGCCTCTCATTGCAAGATTAAAGACCCAGCCCTCCCCAAAGATATCGAGGGGATTTACGAATTGATCCCCAACCCAACCGATAGCGTCCCTGAGGTTTGAGGGCCCCAGAACGGGTAGATTAAGGTAGAATCCGGGTCCAATCCCGTAAAAGGCGAGCGTCTGGCCAAAGTCCTCATCCTGTTTGTCCCACTTGAGCGCTATTTTCGCCACATCCTGGAACCCCATGAAACCGGCAGTTGAATTAACCACGAATCGCACCAGTTCCTTTCCGAATCCCTCGAACTTCCCTTGCAACAGGCAATTTGCCGCGCGTATCGGCATATACAGATTGGAGAAAAAATTACGGACGCAGACCCTTGCGGCGTCCGGCAAAATCTTCGCGTACACCGTGCCTACTGGATCGAAAACCCAAAGGTAAAGTATATCGTTGAATTTAAAAAAGACACGGTTCATGGGTTCGAGGGGATCGGGAATCGGGTCTTCCTCCTCCATTGGCTCCAGCCAGTCTTCCGGATCCTCTTCTTCCTGCTTGGCATCCCGGACCTGGGCAAGCTTAAAGTCCCGGGTCTGGTCTTCCGGAGAAATTTCGGAATACCCTTCTGCCAACGCCGTTCCCGCCATCGAATAAGGAACC